>NZ_SOGM01000019.1:0-10471 GCF_004403545.1 Cryobacterium sp. TmT2-59
GCCACGGGAGCGGACGGCTCGGCGGCGGGCCCCGCGACGACTCCCGACCGGGAGCGCTGGCCGGGCACGAAGGCCGCAGCGGCGCCCGCGGCGTCGTCCGTGCGGGTGGCGAGCGAGGGCATCCGTGTGTGGGCCGCGGCCGGGGCGGCGGTGACGGCCTTGCGGGCGTGGCGCAGCTGCTTGGTATTGACCGGGTCGAGGCCCGCGCGCACGTCGAGGAGCCAGGTGCCGCCGATGACGTCGAGCCAGCCCCGGCCGCGGCGCTCCTTGTCCCAGAGCGGGGAGAGCAGGAGCGGCACGGCGCCCAGCACCGGGATCACGAGGGCGGCGGCCAGGAACACGGCGGCGCGCAGCACGATGCGCCGGAAGCCGGGGCGGCCGAAGCCGGCGACGCTGACCGAGCGGAGGCCGAAGATGGCCTTGCCGACGGTGATGCCTTTTCTGCCGTGCAGGATGAGCTGCACCAGCACAGAAGCAAGTACCAGCCCCTGGCTGACCCCGAACCCGACGGCGGCGCCGCTGAACGCCGGGTGGTCCCGGAGCCAGTAAGTGGTCAGGCCCAGGGGCAGCCGGCTCCAGACCGGAACCGTGGCTAGCACGCCCGGAACGAAGAGCGCGAGCCAGATGGCGAAGTCGATGGCGAACGCGAGGGACCGGCGCATCGGCGACGCGGGGATCAGCCCGAGTGCGGCCGCGTACTCCTGATCGGGGCGTCCGTCGGGGCGGAGCCCGACGGCATCCGTTTCGTCATTGTCGAGGGTGACGCTCACAGCTACCCCCCCGGTGCGGCTTCAGTCATCGCGGCGCTCCCACGGCCACAGCGGGCGGCCGCGTTCAGGCATCCGTGAGGCCAGGACCATCGAATAGACCAGAGTGACGATGAATCCGATAATGCCGGCGGTCGCCGCGAACGGGCCGAGCAGCACGGAGCCCGCGAAGGCGATGCTGTCGGCCGGGAGCCCGGCGTTCAGGGCGAAGAGAATGGTGCCGACGAGCACGAAAGCGGCGAACGCGGCGAACCCGGTGCCGAGGGCGTAGCCGACGGCGATGCGCTGGTTCTCGGGCCGGCTGCGGAGGCCGAGCAGGAGCATGAGGAGGAACACCACCAGCGACGCGGCGGCGGTCATGCTGGGGCCGACGAGAAGCCCGGCATTCGGGTCGGTGATGACGTCGCGGTTGGTGAGCAGGCTGATCATGCCGAAGGCGGCGACGACGAGCGCGGCGTAGAGTACCGCCGCGAAGACGGCGACGACCGTCGCATACTTCTGGTAATCCCGCATTGCTCCCCCTGCCTGCGCCTTGTGCGAGTTTAGTGGGACGGAACGGATTGCGCGCGCGTTTTGGTGCAGACGCGCGCGGTTGCCGCGGCGTAGTCTTTCCCCTGATGGCACCGCGGTCGTTGCGGTTGCCCCTGGCCGGGCGGAGAACAAGACGTGAACCTGTTCCGTCGGGCGAAAGCCCTGCTCAGCACCGATGAACCCTCGGCCGCGACGATTGCCGTCGCCCAGCCTCCGACCATCGCGCAGCCTCAGGCGCCCGACGCAGCACCGCGCCATCTGCTGGTGCCCGCGGAGGCGGCCGGCGATGCCGAATCCGATGCGCTGCGTCACCGGGCCGCGAACGCTCTGGTCGGCAAGCATCTCAAGCGGCCCGACCCCGCGCCGGTCGATCCGGCGCCCGTGGCGCTCGCACCTGAGCCCCCGCTCAAGTCCGCGCCCGAGCCCTCGTCAGCGCCCGAGCCCGAGCCCGAGCCCGAGCCTGAGTGGCGTCCCGTCGCCCTGGCCGCCAACCGCGGCAAGTTCTTCCAGAGCCCGACTCCGGTCGGCAAGGGATTCATCCTCGAGCGCGAGGAGGCCAAGGCGGTCCTGAACGATTGGTCCATTCCGTATTCCGACGTGGTGCGGCCCTACCTGACCAGCGAAGACCTGGCCGACGACCCCCGCCAACAGTCGGGGCGATGGATCATCGACTTCGGCCAGCGGGAACTAGACGAGGCAGGTAGCTATCCGCGCGCACTCGCGATCATTCAGGAGAGGGTGAAGCCCGAGCGCGACACCAACGCGGATGAGAGCTTCCGAACCCGCTGGTGGCTTTTCGGCCGCCCCCGGCTGCCGATGCGGGCCGCGCTCGAGCCGCTGAAACGGTACGCGGTGCTCGGATCAGTCGGCAGGCGGATGGTTGTCGCGTGGGCGCATCCGTGGATCGTGGCCAGCAACTCGACCATGATCTTTGCCGGGGACGACGACTACAGCATGGGCATTCTGCTCTCGGGCGCCTACGACACCTGGGCCCGGGCCGGCACGCTGGAGGGCGACCTGCGCAACACGCCGACGGCGGCCCTGGCGACGTTCCCGTGGCCGGATCCGGTCGATGAGCGCCAGCGGAACGCCGTCTCGGCGACCTGCGTCGCGCTGTACCGGCGGCGGAGTGAGCTCTGCCGGGAACGCGAGGTCGGCCTGAGCAGGCTGTATAGCCCGGGCTGGCCCGAGGCCAACCCGGATCTCGCGAAGTTGCACCGACGCCTCGACGAAGCGGTGGCCGACGCGTATGGCTGGGATCCGTCGATCGCGGCCGATCCGGCCCGAATTCTGGAGCGTCTGTTGGAGCTGAACCGCGAGGTGGCGGAGGGGCGACGCCCCTATGCGCCGTTCCCCGCTGTCGCCTGACGCTGATTTAAAGACATGCGGCGCTCCCCCTGTTGGAGGAGCGCCGCACACTGCGAGGCGTTAGTTAGTTGGAACGGATGCCCTGCGGTCCCTCGGCGAGCACGCGGTCGTACTCTGCCTTGGTGGTGGCGTTGCGCGTGGTGACGCCGCGGCCGTGACGGGCGATCCAGGCGCCGGCCCAGATCGGCACCTCGCGGGCGACGACGGCGGCGGCGATGGCGCCCGGGTTCAGCCACTGCTGGCTGATGAAGCGCGCTGCCTCGTCGGGGGTGAAGAGCCAGGCCTGCACGCTCAGCAGTGCTGCGCCGATGTAGGAGAAGTAGACGACGACGGCCACGAGGAAACCGAAGAGCACGTAGGCCCACCAGCCGCCGCGGTTGACCAGCAGCACCAGCAGCGCGAAGGCCACGAAGAAGAAGATGACCGGAACGTAGAAGATGGGCAGCACGATGAAGTCGGTGAACTTCGCGGCGGTGTCGGAGAGGGAAAGGCTGCCGATGCCGGACAGTGCGAACGCGATCAGCGAGTACAGAACGGCGAAGATGCCGGTGGAGAGCAGCGCGATCAACAGGCCGACGCCGCGGTTGCTCTTGTATTTCGGGGGCGTAGGAGCCTGGATGTAGACGGGCGGCGTCACGGTCGTGTTCGCGGGCGCGTAAGCCGCGTTGGCGGTCTCGCTCCGGTTCGCGACCGGCTCGAGGCGCTGGGTCTCGGCGGTGGTGTTGGGCGTCGGTGCTGCCGTGGCGGCGGGCACGTAGGCGTCGCGCTTGTCGGCCTCGCGCTTCTCGGCGTCGTTGAGCTCGTTCGGCTCGCGCGCATCCTGTGCTGCGGGGGCGTCGTAAGAGATCGGCTCGCCAACGGGCCGGGCGGGGTAGGACGCCGTCGGCTGGGCTGCGTCGGAGTAGTCGGCCGACCCGGCGTGGGAGCCGGTGCCGGTGTAGTCCGGGGCATCTGTTCGCTCGGCGTGGTCGGTGTGATCGACCGATTCAGGCTCGTTGTCGGGCTTGCGGTTGCCCTCAGGGGACGTTGTGTCGCTCATGGTGCGCTCCTTGTGGTTGGCCGTGTCGATCAGCCACTACCTTAGCAATGCGGGTCCCCCGGTTGAGGGAGGCTCGACCGAGGGACTATATTTTCAGGCCGAGCTACCCAGCGGGAGTCGGAGTGGCTGTGGCCGGGTTCAGAAGCACGTAGACGTAAGCGGTAATCTTGGCGGTCGAAATCTCCGGCGACACGGTCGTCGTCTCAATCGAAGTCACGAGCGCCAACCGCTTGCCCGTCTGAAGGCCGTCGGTGAAGTCCAGCAGCTTGGAGTAGTTCCCCTCGACCGAGACCGTGATGGGCACGGCAACAAAATTGTTTGCGGTGATTCCGGGCGGCGCTACGGGAAGCGCCGCTCCGACGACCGTGGCGCCGGCCGCAGTCGCGGGGTCGGCTGCCGGGGCGGCCGTTCCGTCAGCCGGGGCGGCCGTGGGTGCCGGAGTCGAAGCGTCGGAAGGAGTCGCCGCTGCCACCGGGGCCGCACCCTCGGGAGCGTACGGTTCGGCATCCCCGACGGAGAAATCCGTAAGCGTGACCTCATTTTGGCGGCTCAGGGTATCGAGCTGGCTGAGGAACGCAGGGATTTCGGGACCGCTGGGCACGGCTTCACGAATTGCCGTGAGGTCCTTCTTGAGATCCCCGATGCTCTCGAACTGTTTCTTCAACTCGACAAGTTGCAGACCGGCAGCCTTGTTCTGCTCTTCAACAGCACCACGATCCGCATTAGCCACGCTCGCGGCAGTCAGGTTCGGGGAGATGCCCACCAGCCAACCGAGCACGAGTGTTACACCGATGAGCACAACAGCGCCGAGTACCCACACGCGGTTCCGATCCACGGTTACTTCTCCTTAACGTCGGCGAAGCGCTGTGAGTACGCCCCGTCATTGATGTGCAGGACAAGGTTCACCTGGTAAGTTCCCAAATCCGTCTGAGTGATTGTCCCTGGCGTTCCGTCCGCATAGCCAGGTAACTCTTTCAGGCCCTTGAGCCACACCGGAGCTTCGGGCAGATTCGTGCTGGTGAGATCGAGAGTGAGAGTCGCCACTCTGGCGCCCTGCAGCGGAACCGTCGCTTGGTCGTACAGCGCCAGCGGGGATGCTGCTTCGACCGTTACCGCATCGATGGACACGTCGGTCGGGAGAATGGCCCGGACCTTGCCGAGGTAGTCCTTCCAATCGATCTCCGTAGAAGCGCCGAGCTGGCGTGCAGAGAGGGCGAGGTCGACCTCGTCCTGAACGTTCCGCGCTTCGACGTACTTCGACTGTTCGGCGAGCAGATCGATGGTGTGTGCCTGGGCGCTGGCCAGTTTTTCCTGGCTCTGTATCGCGAGCCAGGATGAGCCGGCCACTCCCAGTAACGCAAGAATGACGACGCCAACGACGGATACCCCGAGGTTTCGCCGCATGGCTTTGCCTCGTCGTCCTGCTGCTACTTCGGGCGGCAGAAGGTGGACGCGCGGCTCGGCTCCCAGGACCAGTTCGTCTGAGACGGATGCGCGGCTCATGCCTGGCTCCCCAGTGCAAGGCCCAGGGCCACAGAGAACGCTCCCCGAGTCTGCTGCAGGTCTTCCGCACTCACGCCTTTGCCTAGAACAACCGCCGTGCTCGGGTCCGCGGAGAACACCGGCATGCGGGTCAATTCGCCCAACGCTTTGGCGAAGCCCGTCAATTGGGCACCGCCGCCGGTCAGTACAATCCGGGTGACGGGGAGGTTCTGTCTCGTATTGACGAAGTAGTTGACAGTGTTTCGGAGGCTGTTCAACAACTCGTTTGTCACCTCTGAAATGATCGTGCCTGCTCCTTGATTCTCAGACGTTGGCACGGAGTCCAGCGACTGCGTTCGTTTCAATGCTTCTGCCTCCTCCGTCGTGATCCCCAGGCGAAGAACCAGCGCCTGGGTCAGGTCCCCTCCGCCGGCCGGGATAAGACGCACGAACTGCGGGACGCCGGCCCGGGTCACGACAACCGTTGTCGTTGCCACGCCAACGTCGATCTGAACCACTGCGTCCTCGGTTTTCGCGCCTCGGTAGATGACTCGGCTCAACGCGAACGGGATGAGGTCGACTTCAACCGGGTTCAAGCCCGCCAACTGCACCGCCTTCACGTTGCCTTGAACGGCATCCTTGACAGCGGCAATCAGCAATCCATTGATCTCCGGACCGTTCTCACCCTCAGTTTCGGAGATCGGGTAGAAATCGAGCAGGGCGTCGCCCACGGGCACCGACAGCATGTCTTGCACCTGGAATGGCAGTGATTCGCGGATGCGCTTGATCGACATTTTGGGAACTGTCAGGTCTCGGGCCAGCACTCGGTGATTGCCCATGCCGAGCACTACGTTCTTGCTCTTGAATCCGCCAGACGACCACAGGCTCTTGATGGCGGCCGCCACGGTGTTGGGTTCGACGACCTCACCGCGGTTGACTGCCCCCTCCGGCAGCCCCACCTCGTGGTAGCGCACCAGGGTCGGTTTCAGGCTGCCCGCATCGCTCACCTCGACGGCCCTCAGACCGGCTGTGCCGATGTCGATTCCTACGACATTCGCCGTCATTGCGTCTCCTTCGCAGACCGTGTCATGATGCCAAACCAAAGAGTGAGAGATAACCGTTGGCTATCTGATCACCATAGAAGATTCCGAGCCAGGCTCCCGCCAACATCCAGGGCCCAAACGGGATGCCGCTCTTTCGTGTCGCCTTGCGGGTGACGACGAGACCTATCGCGAACAAGCCTCCCAGCAGAAAAGCGGCAAAGCCGCCCACCGCGAGTTCCCCCCAACCGAGCCATCCCAGATAGAGGCCGAGAACCCCCGCAAGTTTCACGTCCCCCAGCCCCATACCGGCCGGGTAGGCCAGTGACAGCAGCAGGTAGACGCCAAAGAGCGCCGCCGCCCCGGCCAGGGTACCAAGAACCCGAGCTGGCTCGCCGGACAGCAGCGCCGCAACACTGAGCAGAATGGCGGCAACCGGGTAGGCCGGCAGAACGATGCGATTGGGCAGAGTCTGAGTATCCAGGTCGATCATCGCAAGCGAAACGCTGACGGCCGCAAGGTAGAGAAAAGCGACCAACGTGACCAGCTGTCCGGCCATTAGCTTTCCGGTGGTCGAGCCGAACCCGGTGGTCGAAACGCCAAACAGCATCCACGCGGCCACGCAAGCGAAGAAAACAGCTGTGCCGAGCTCGACTAGCGGGTATCGAGCCGAGATGGGCACCTGACAATCACGGCATCGACCGCGCAGAACCAACCAGGAGAGAACGGGAACGTTGTCCCACGCGCGAATCCGCGCCCCGCATCGACCACAAGCGCTCGCCGGCGACACGATTGAACGTCCCGCCGGGACACGAAATATGACAACGTTTAAGAACGAGCCGATCAGGGAGCCAAACAATCCCGTGCCGGTGACGAACAGGCTAACCACTCGTTACCAGGTCCCGAAGGCTCGTGCGGACGCCGAGGTGCGCGGGGACCGGAGGGACGTACGGGGTTCCAGAGAGGTTGACGCCGGGCACTCCAACGGGAACGAAGGTGAGCTTTGCCTGCTGGCCGAACCCAACCTCACCGCCGTAGATCTGCCCGCGCCAACCGTCGCGGTCGCTATAGAACTTGCAGGGCGTGTAGGCCATCACGGACACTTCTGGTGCGATATCAGTTTCACTGCTCATTGTGATGTCACCAGAAGGGGCGACGCAGGTCGGCAGGCCGTCCGCGCTGTTGTTGTCTGGTACGTAGAGCCACAACCTGCGTGCAGTCGTGTCGCTGGACAGGACCTTCAACTTGGTGAAGGCGAACGTGTTTGAGACAAAGGCAACGTTGGTTTTAAGCGTCAGTGTCTTGATATTGGAGTCGGTCGAGAGGCCGGCCGCACCGCACTTGGTCAACGTGTTGACTACGGTGGGCACAGTGAGAGCCGACAGAGCAGTCCAGGAGGGATCCACCCCACTTATCACGCATGGTCCGTTCCACACAAGTTCCTGGAATCCCTGTGCTGCCCACGAAGTTGAGGAGAAAGGCGTTGGGTACGGGATTTCACTCCAGTTGGGAACCAATGGCACCGGCGGCGGGACAAGTCCAGTGACTTTTTGCGTTTTTGCACCGACGATGGTGCCTGCATTGGCGATTGTGCCACTGGACTGCACGAAGCCATCGACAGTGGAGTTGTTTGCCACCGTCGCGACGCTGGTGGCGGTACCTGCGACAGTGACATTTCCCTTGACCTCGGAGCCCGGGCTGCTCGTGACGCTCACGCTTCCGCTCGAAAGGATGCTTCCGTTCACGGTCGCACCGTTTGCGATCCCGATAGCGTTGGATCCTGCCGCGACTCCCTGGCCAGCGGCGATGACGTCGCCTTGAACGAGACTCGCCCCGCCATTCAAAGTCACATACTTGGAAACGTGGATGGTGCCGGACACTGTGCAGTTGTCCAGTACCGCATAACCGTTGCCCAGGATGAGGTTTCCAGCGATCTTGGCTCCGTTTGTGCAGATCGCGTTGCCGTTCTTGATCTGGACGTCAGCCGCAACGTTGTTGACCGAAGAGTCGAGGGTGAAATTCTTCAGCACACCCGTAATGGTGTGGGCGTAAACCGCAGAACCAATAGTGGGAATTGTGACCTCGGCGGGGATGTAAGTGTAGACAGCCTCGACCACGCTGTCGTCGCCTGCCGATGCGCCTGCGACCCCGTTCGCCTGCGCGAAGCCGGTGGAAATGATCTTCACCTGGGTAGACGCACTTGTGGGGCAGCCGGTGACCCATCCAGTTCCAGGGTCGATCTGCACCTTCGCGGAGAATTTGGGCACAGCTCCAGAAACGGAGGCGTACAGCCCATTGCGTGTGCCGCAACTTTCTGGTCCTGTCGCGGTCTGAAGGCCGACTGCCGTTACGTCAATGCCAGCTTCTGCCGCAGCGCGGGACTGGACCGAAGCTCGCGAGGAGCTCGTGGCGCCGAGCCCGTTCAGCGTCGCCGCCGTGACGGTGAGCGCGATGATCGCTGTAACAGCCATGACGCCAATGACAGCCAACAACGTGCTGCCCTGCTCATCGCGAAGTGACGGCCGAGTTAGGAGGGGAAAAAGTTTTATAGGCATGTCGGCACACTCTCCGGACCTGCGGATACTGGTTGACGACTCAAGGCAGAAGTCTTGATGAGTACGGGGTTGCCCCCGTTGTCTCGCACTCGGATGGCGAGGTCGAGCTTTCGGCCCGTGAGGGTGAAAATGGCCGTTCCGGAGACCGGTTGTATTCCATTCGCCAGTAGAGTCCACGTTGACAGATCGGCCGGGGCCGGCACTGGAATCGAAGTTCCCGAAGTCGTGTAGCGCACTTCGCCGTTGCCGAAGTACCAAGCCTGACAGCGCCAGACAGGGTCGGCACCAGCGCCAACGGTTCGCGCCTTCAGTAGTTGTGTCCCGGCGGAGGGGACAGTCAGTTGCATGGAACTTGCGTTTCGAATTCCTTGCGTGACGGACTTTGAGACCACTTGGCCGCTACTACTGGCCTCAGATGATTTCCGCACAGTACCTTGCGCCGTAATCGAGGTGATCAGGAGGCTGCCAACAATGATAAGGACGGCGACAGAGAGCAGGCAATAGATCAACAATTCGATGAGGCTTACACCGCTTTCGCCTCCACGCGGGTGGTCGTGATCGGCCCTCATGGCGTTGCCTTCTCGACGTAAACGAGAGTGGTCGCTTCGGCCATCACCTTGGCATTGCCGGATTTGGTAACCCAAGCCTTAACGCTGACGACTCCAGGATAGGTTCCGGGGCAAGCGCCGACCAGCCGGTACGGCTGGAACACTGTGCCCCCGGGCAAACCCGAGGTGGCGACGGGTGCGTCATCGAACGCACTCACTGTGGCGCAGTTCGGAGCCACCGCACGAACGATTTCGAGTTGCTGACTAACCAGCTGGCTCGCGGAGGCAATGGTCGAGCTCAAAACCGTGGTCTTCATTGCCGTGATCAGGAGGGGCAGGAATGCAATAGTCAACAGAGAGAGAAGGAACATGGAGATAACGATCTCGATAAGACCGAAGCCGCGCTCGTGCCAGTTTCGGCGGCCCGCATGCGAGTCCTGAATTGTCTTCACGGTCGGGTCCGGTCTGCCAGGTGTGCCAAGGAACGTTCAGAATGAGCGATCAAACAGTGCGCCGCAGTGTCGAGACGCCTGTTTGATCGCTCACGAGACTAGCGACGAATCGTTAGGGGCAGACGCCCTTGACCACCCCGGTGCTGTCGGTGACCTTGAACGCCGTGGTGCCGCTGCTCTTGCTGACGCCATCAATGCAGAAGGCAGTGCCTGCCGCTGCAGGCCCGGTCCCCTTGAAAGCGATGCTCTGAGTGTTGTCGCTCTTCTTGAAGCCGTACGTCTGCAAACCAGTTCCTGCCGTGTTGTCGAACGTCGGTACGACCGTGGCTCCGTCAGTGAAGTATGAAACGACGGCGATCTTCGCGGTTGCGAGGTCTGACTTGACGCCGGCATCCTTGGCCGAGTCCTGCTGGCCGAGGAAGATCGGGATGGCGATGGCGGCCAGGATGCCGATGATGATGACGACGACGAGAAGTTCGATGAGCGTGAAGCCCTTTTCCTTCTGGCCGAGTTCTGAACGCTTGCGGGCAAGCGCTTCCGAGATGCTGCGGATCATGTGGGGGTCCTTTGCTGGGGGTGTGCTGGGAAGGCTTTTGATTTGCCTGCAATGAGCCTATGTTTTGTAGAGCTCTTCCGTAGCCCACTTAAGGGGGTATTCACGGAGCTGCTCACCCCCAGTGAGGGGGGGG
>NZ_SOGM01000019.1:10511-60984 GCF_004403545.1 Cryobacterium sp. TmT2-59
CAACACCGATAAATGCGATCATCAGGGGTTCGATTAACGCCGTGAGCTGCTCAGCGGTCGCCTGCACCTCCTGGTCATAGAAGTCGGCGATCTTGCCCAGCATTTGTTCAAGTGCTCCGGCGTCCTCACCCACGGCAATCATCTGAGTCACCATCGCCGGGAAAACGGGCTCAAGGCTTAGCGGCCCAGCGATCGACTTGCCCTGACGCACGGATTCCTGAACCTTGTGCAGTGCCGACTCCACAACCCAATTGCCGGAGGTTTCACCCACAATGCTGAGCGACTGCAGGATGGGAACACCCGCCCCAATCATCGTTGAGAAGTTCCGACTGAATCGCGCAATGGCTAGCTTCGTCATGAGTGGCCCGAAGACCGGAAGCTTGAGTTTGACCGGGTCGACGACTTTGCGCACGGGCTCAGTGTTCTTGTTCTTCTTCCACCAAATACTGAACGTGATCCCAGCGACCAGGAGGAGCGGAAGGAGCCACACCATGGCCTTCGAAAGCACGACGAGAACTAGGGTGGGCGCCGGAAGCTGCCCGCCGAAGCCCGCGAACATCTTCTCGAAAACGGGAACAATGAAGGTGAGCATGCCGATCACGGCGACAACAGCCATGATGAGCACAATGGTGGGGTAGGCCATCGCGGATTTGACGGTATCTCGAAGCTTCACTTCAGACTCGAAGTTTCCGGCCACCGAATTGAGCGACTTTTCCAGGAAGCCGCCCGCCTCACCTGCCTTGACCAGGTTGATCATAATCGGCGGGAAGACGATGGCGTGCTTATCCATCGCCTCCGACAGGGAGACTCCTGTCTCCACATCTGTGCGGATCTTCGCAAGTATCTTGGCGAGTTCCTTGTTCTCGGTTTGCTCGGACAGGATGTGCAGGGTGCGCAGCAGCGACAAACCAGCCGAAGTCATCGTCGCCATCTGGCGGCTCATGATAGCCAAATCCTTGAGGCCAATGCTCTTGCTCAGCCCAGGAATTCGGATCTCTGTGCTGAGCCCGGTTCCATCCGGCGCCTCGGCCACGGAGATCGGTGAGAGACCCATGGTGCTCAGGCGCGCCATGGCAGCACTCTCAGAGGCGGCGTCCAGGCGCCCTTTTACGGCTTTGCCGGCAGCGTTGCGCGCCTTGTAGGCGTAGGCCTGAGTTGTCGCCATTTAGTTTCCTCTGGATGAGTAGGAGTCGCCGAAGTCGATTCCACCGGCCGACATGCCTCGGCCGCTGGCCTCTGTCGGGTCCACGCGGCGGATCAGCTGGTTCAGCCCCTCGAGGTCCTGCGCTTTCTCCTCCGCCGACGCGCGGGTGATCAGACCGGCGTCCACGAGTTCCGCGAGGTGCTGGTCCATGGTGTGCATGCCCAGCGCACGGCCGGCCTGCATGGCGGAAGCGACCTGGTAGGTCTTGCCCTCGCGAATGAGGTTCGCGACCGCAGAGGTCGTAACCAAGACCTCGGTGGCGACAACGCGGCCGCCGCCGACCTTTTTAACCAGTGTCTGACACACCACGCCCTGCAAGGTGGCGGCGAGCTGGGCGCGCACCTGGCCCTGCTGGTGGGGCGGGAACACGTCGATGACACGGTCAATGGTCTGGGCCGCCGACTGCGTGTGCAGGGTAGCGAAGACGAGGTGGCCGGTCTCAGCCGCGGTGAGGGCGACTGAGATGGTCTCAAGGTCGCGCAGCTCGCCAATCAGGATCACGTCGGGGTCCTGCCGCAGCACGTGCTTCAGCGCCGAGGCGAAGCTCTTCGTGTCGTGACCGACCTCGCGCTGATTCACCAGCGATTTCTGGTGCTTGTGCAAGAACTCGATCGGGTCTTCGACGGTGACGATGTGGTCGGCGCGGGTGCGGTTCACCAGGTCGATCAGTGCGGCCAGCGTGGTGGACTTACCCGAACCCGTCGGGCCGGTGACGAGTACGAGACCACGGGGAAGCTTGGCGAACTGCCCGACGGTCTCGGGGATTCCAAGCTCCTTCAGCGGCTTGATCTCGCGCGGGATCAGACGGAACGCGCCGCCGATGGAGTTGCGCTGGTAGTAGTAGTTGACGCGAAAGCGTGCGCCGCCCGCGGTGTAGGCGAAGTCGAGTTCGAGTTCTTCCTCGAACTGCGCCCGTTGCTTTGGCGAAAGGATGCTGTAGAGCGCCGAGGTGACCTTGTCACCCATCCATTTGCTCGAGCCCTCGATCGGCCGAAGACCACCATCGACACGGATGCTGGGGGGCGCGCCGACCGTGATGTGCAGGTCGGAGGCATTGAGGTCGAGAACCTCGGCCAGAGCGTTGAGCAGGTCGAGGTCGGAGACGTTGTTGTCAATGGTCCTGGTGCGCACTCGACGCCCGGTGTCTTCGGCCGGTCCGGTCGACGGCTCGACCGAACGAACAGCGGTGTCGACCGGCTGGGCCAGTTCAACGACGTCAAGCTCGAACGTGGCGGCATCGGCGGCCGGCGATGCTACCGGTGTGGCTGCACGCCGGTCGGGATCGCCAAGACTCCAACTGCCGTCAGCCGCGCCCGAAGGCGTCACCGGGATTTCGTAAATGGGCTGGCTCATGCAGATATCCCCTTTTGCACTATGCGACCACTCGCAAGATTTCTTCGATCGATGTCAAACCCATTTGAGCCTTCGCCCAGCCGTCTTCGCGGAGCGTGATCATGCCCTGCTCGCGTGCGACCCGGCCGATTTCGGCGCTGGACGCATGGGCGACGGCGAGGTGCTCGATCTCCTCGGTCACCGTCATCACCTCGTGCACGGCCAGGCGGCCGCGGTAACCGGTCTTCGAGCAGTGCGAGCAGCCGACAGCCTCGTAGATCGTGGGCAACGGCCGGTCCGGGTTGAACGAGAAACGCAGCCGGGTCAGGTATTCCGCGGTCAGGGCGGATGGCTTTTTGCACTTGTCACAGAGGCGTCGCGCCAGCCGCTGTGCGACCACGCAGTCCAGGGCCGACCCCACCAGGAAGGGCTCGATCCCCATCTCCGTCAACCGGGTGATGGCGCTGGGAGCGTCGTTGGTGTGCAGGGTGGACAGCACGAGGTGACCGGTCAACGAGGCCTCGATGGCGATCTGCGCGGTCTCGTGGTCGCGGATCTCACCCAGCAGAACAACATCCGGGTCGCTTCGCAGAATTGACCGCAGCGCGCTCGCGAACGTGAGGCCCGCCTTGGGGTTCACCTGCACCTGGTTGATGCCGGCCATGCGGTACTCGACCGGGTCTTCGACCGTGATCACGTTGATCTCGGGGCGGGCGACCGCACCGAGGGTCGTGTACAGCGTGGTGGACTTGCCCGAGCCGGTCGGGCCCGTGATCAAAATCATTCCGTAGGGCTTGGAATAGGAGGTCTTGTAGGCCTCGAAGTTGTACTCGAGCAGGGCCAGCGCGCGCACGTCGAGGGTCGTGCTCGAGTTGTCGAGAATACGCATGACGACCTTCTCGCCCCACACCGTGGGGAGGGTCGCCACGCGCAGGTCGATCTGGCGGCCGGCGTGACGCACGGTCATGCGGCCGTCCTGCGGTTTGCGCCGCTCGGCGATGTCGATATCGCTCATGATCTTGAGCCGGGAGATGACACCGGCCTGAATGCTCTTGGGCGCGGTCTGCATCTCGTGCAGCACACCGTCGATGCGGTAGCGCACCCGCAGGCTGTGCTCGCCGGGCTCGATGTGGATGTCCGAGGCGAGGTCCTGGATGGCCTGGCTGACCAGCAGGTTCACGAACCGCACGATCGGGGCGTCGTCGTCGATCGAATCCGAGACGCCGAACGAGGAACTCTCGGTGGCCGCGTTCTCTTCTTCGAGGGTGGAGGTCAGGTCGCTGAGCTCGTCGTCGGCACGGTGGTAGCGGGTGATGGCGGCGAGCAGGTCGCTGCGCTCGGCGACGACCTGGGTGACGCGCATCCGTGAGGCTTCGCGCACGTCGTCGACGGCGAAGACGTTGCCGGGATCGACCATCGCGAGGATCAGACGGCCGTCGTCGACGGCGATCGGGATGACTTCGTGGCGCTTGCAGACGGCAACAGGCACGAGGGCCACGGCCAGTCGGTCGACCGGATAGTCGGCCAGCTCGACGAACGGCAGGTTCGCCTGCTGGGCTCGGGCCCGGGCGAACTGAACCTCGGTGATGACTCCCCTTGCGACGAGGGCGCGCACCGCACTCTCGTCGGCGGGATCGCCGGCCATGAGGTGGTCGAGCTCTTCGATCGGGAGTAGGCCGTGCAGGATCAGGATCTCGGTGAGGCTTGCCACTCGATCCTCTCGAACAGGCTCAGGTATATAGGGATAACGCTATCGCCGGGCCGGCGGTCGGGCCAGACCCACTTTGAGGGGGTAGCGGCACGAAAAACGGCTCGTTCTAGTGATCCTACCGGCCCGATTGCGCCTGATTGCGCCTGGCGGCCTTGGCCGTATACAGCGCGCCGTCGGCCGCGGCGATCAGGGCGTCGCTGGAGCGGCCGTCCGCCGGGAAAGTGGCGACGCCGAACGATGACGTGACGCGGATGCGGCCGTCCCCGTGCTCCACGGTCAACTTCGCCAGGGCGCTCCGCAGCTGTTCGGCGCGTTCCAGGGCGCCCTCGCTGGCCAGGCCGAGGAGCACCATCAGAAATTCCTCACCAACGTAGCGGTAGAAGATGTCGCTGGCCCGGGCATGCTGTTTCATCAGCTCGCCGAAGGCCCGCAGCACCTCGTCCCCGGCCTGGTGCCCGTAGCGGTCGTTCACCCTTTTGAAGTGATCGAGATCGCACATGATCACGCTGACGGGCTGACCCGAGCGCTCGGCCAGCGTGAGTTCGCGGGCGAAGGAGGCGTCGAGGAAGCGCCGGTTGTAGAGGCCGGTCAGCGAATCGTGAGCGGACTCCTCGCGGAGCTGCTCCTGCAGCACTAGGATTTCGCGCTCGGCCGCGGCCCGGGTGGAGATATCGAGCACCATACTGATCAGCATCCGTCTGCCGCCGACCTGCATCACCGTGCTGTGGCACTCCGCGTCGAGCACCTCGCCGTTCTTGCGCAGCCCGCGGAACACGAAGTCGGTGCGGTCGATCGCCCCGGTCAGCCGCCGACGGAGGTTGTCTGCGACGAACTCACGATCGTGCGGGACGGTGAGCTGGAGCGGACCGCGCTCCCAGATTTCCGCTTCGGAGTAGCCGAACATGTCGTCGAACCGGGCATTGGAATAGGTGAACCGGCCGTCTTCGATCAGCACGATCCCGACCAGCGACTGACCGACCAGCCCGCGAAACTTCGCCTCGACCTTGCGCAGGATGCAATCGCACCCCATCACCAGCTGAGGTCGGCCGATCGCCGTCTCGATCTCGACGAACGTGTCCTCCAGCTTCTCCGCGAGGCCCACGCCGCGGGCCGCGCGCAGAACCAAGCCCTCCTCGATCGCGCAGTAGAAGGTGAGGCTTCCGTCGGCGTTGGCCGATCGGATGGCGCGCAAGTATTTGGTTCCCGCGATCATGACGACCATCGGGCATTCTGCGTAGTGCTGGACGGTCAGTTCCGCCACCGGCACCCCCACCAGCTGCGCGTAGGCCTCCGCCGCCGGCCGCCCGTCGATTTCGTACACGACCCGGCGGTCGGCATCCGCTCTCGTGACGACGACCCGGTCGTCGGTCGGAACAAAATGGTCGGTCTTGAACGTGCGGAAAGGCAGCATCGTGCTGATCAGGACCAGAACCGCACTACCGGTTCGGAACGCGCCGTCTGCACAGACGCGGGTCTCGGTGAACTGCATGCCGTCGCCCGACGAACCGCCGAGCACGGGAATTCGACCCAGCCCGTTCTGCACGGCGCGGCTGACCTTTTCTGCGCGCACGGACAGGCCCATCGATCAACAGGTACGCGAAGGTGTTGCTGCCGCCGGCCAGCGGCTCGGCGCGGTCAAGTTGGCGCAGAAGGTGCTGCGTGAGGTTCTGGGCCTGGGCCGGTTCAAACTGGTGAAGCTGGTTCTGGGCGCCGCTGACAACCTTGAAGCTGCCCGGGGGGAAGCTCGCTCCGGTGATGCTGTGGTCCAGATAGCCGGACGGGCCGATTTCACCCGCGGTCGTGCAGCCGACCACTTGCACGCCGACGAAGAGCCGCTGCAGTTCGGAGGCCATCAGGTCGAGGTCATACTGCACCGAACAGAAGAACATCACCAGCGCGGTGTCGGGTTGGGCGACGCCGGCGTGGAATTCGCGGGCGGCTTGCCGGGTGTCAGACGCGGTGAACTGCGCCCGGCGGATCCCCGGCGCGGCCTGCGTTCCCGTCGTGCCGTTCGACCAGTCGGAACCCTCGAAGCCGGACAGTACCTGGGCTTCGCTGACGCTCATCATGGTTCCTGTCGCAAGGGCGGCCGGCTTCACCGCCTGACCCGAATTTATCAGTCGGGCCCCGCTCCGCCTGGACCGCGGACGGGGGTGCTTGTCCCCCTAAATGAGGACCGCGCCGGTACCCCTGCCCGGCAAAAACCCCCTCCTGCCCGATCCCCACCAAGACGCCTGATCTTGGACGCCTGACCCGTCCGATCAGGTTCCTGGCTGGTCTCAAGGCAGACTCGAACCCGAGAGTTCCCGTTCCGGTCGAGAGTGACCGCTACAGCGGGCACTCTCGACCGGAACGGGAACAGTCACCGGCGGGGCGGCAGGCGGGGCGGCAGCCACGGCTAGTGGACGAACTGCACCATGGGCTGCACGGAGGGAGCCGGCTTGGAGAACAGGTAGCCCTGGCCGAAGCGACAGCCCATGGCTTTCAGCAGGTCGCGCTGGTTCGTCGTCTCGATTCCCTCCGCGACGACATCCACATGCAGAGAATCCGCCAGACGCAGGATGCCCTCCACGATCGCGCGATCGTGCTGTGAGCGTTCGAGATCGCGAATGAACGTCAGGTCGATCTTCAACAGGTCCACGGTGAACGCCCGCAGGTGGGTGAACGAGGAGTAGCCGGTTCCGAAATCGTCGATGGCCAGCCGCACCCCCAGTCCGCGCAGTTCCTGGAAGGTCTTCGCGGCCGAGTCGATCGCTTCGAGCACAGCGCTCTCGGTCAGCTCCAGCCATAACTGCTCGGGCGGCAGGCCCGACTCGTCCAGCGCGCGCTTCACGACCTGGCCGAAGTCATCCTGCACGAATTGCCGGGCCGAGACGTTGACGCTGACCGCCATCCCCCGCTCCAGCGCGTTCGCCGCGCGGCAGGCCTGGCCGAGCACCTCGGTGCCGATCTGCTTGATCAGCCCGACCTCCTCCGCGATCGCAATGAAATCGCCCGGCTGGATCACACCGCGCGCGGGTCGGCGCCAGCGCGCCAGGGCCTCCGTCGCCACGACCGTGTTCTGCTGCAGGTCGACGATCGGCTGGTACCACGTCTCGATTTCGCCCAGTTCGACCGCGTCGCGCAGCGCCAGCTCAGAGTCGAGTCGCTGGTGGATGCGAGTGCGCAGGTCGTCGTCGAAGATCTCGTAGCGTGCGCGCCCTCGACCCTTCGCCAGGTACATCGCCTGGTCCGCGTTGTGCAGCAGCGTCTCGGCATCGTCCTGGCCGAGACCGAAGGCGATGCCGATGCTCGCATCGACGGATGCGGTCTGCTCGCCCACCGCGATCGGGATCGCGATGGCCCTCTGGATCGTCTCCGCGATCTTCTCCACGTCAGCGCCGCTGCCGACGTCCGGGCAGATCACCACGAACTCGTCTCCCCCGATGCGGGAGACCGTGTCGGTGGAGCGGACACTCTGCCGCAGACGGATGCCAACCTCGGTCAGCACCGCGTCGCCGGCCTGATGGCCGAGGCTGTCATTGACGAACTTGAACCGGTCCAGGTCGAGGAACAGCACCGCGACCCCCAAACCCCGGCGCGACGCCTGCAGCAGAGCCTGGTTCAGCCGGTCCAGCAGGAGCAGCCGGTTGGGCAGGTTCGTCAGCGGGTCGTGGAAGGCCAGGTGTTCCACCCGGGCTTCGGCGAGACGACGGGCCGTGATGTCCTCCAGCTGGTACAGCAGCTGCCCGGTCTCCTCGCTTTCTTGAATCTCGGCGATACTCACCTTGACCCAGGTCTCCTCGGCGTCGGCACGTCGCATCCGTCGGTCCAGACGCTGACGGGTGGACGGAGCGTTGACCGCGCCGTCGACCAGCTGCCCGGCTTCGCCGCCCTCGTCGCCGTCGCCACCGACTTCGACACCCAGGAAGATCGCCTCGATCGGCTCGTTCACGACCGGGGAGGACCGACCGGCCAGGTCGAGAAGTCGCCGGTTGGCCTCCAATACCGTGCCGTCGAGCGACACGATGGCCGTTCCCAGCGGCGAGGAGTCGAAAGCGGCCTCGAACCGTGCACTGGCCGCGGACGCGGCATTCTCTGCCATCCGCAGCGCGGTCACGTCGGTGACAGTGGCGAGGTGCCCGATCACTCCCCCCGCGTCCCGGATCGGCGCGGTACTCACCTGAACCCAGTTCACCTGCCCGGTCGGGGTGTAAAAACGCAGGCTGGTCTCGTAGGGCGCGCCCTCGCCCGCGGCGACCTGCCACTCCCGCAGCACCCGGTCAGTGTCGTCGGGGTGGATGGCCGACGCCCAGCCGTCGCTGCGTGACTGGCTCTTGGTGAGCCCGCTCAGAGCCAGCCACCGGTCGTTGGCGTCGACCAGGCCGCCCGCCGCGTTCAGTTGCACGATGCCGACCGGGGCGATCTTGATGAGTGCGTGCAGCGTGTCGGCTGTTTCCGCGAGCTGGTGCGTGCGGCTCTCGACCGTCGCCTCCAGGGTGTGGTTGGCCTCGGCCAGAGCCTGCATCGCGCCGTCACGCTGCCGGTCGAGTTCGAGCAGCCGCCGGGCCGCCACCCAGACCAGCGCGCAACTCAGCAACGTCATGCTCATGATCAGCAGGGCCACGCCGAACGCCGAGCCGAACCAGCCTTCACGCTCGGCCCACAACCGGAGCCAGCCGAGCAGGAATGGCCCGAAGACCAGGAACGGGATCACCTGGCGGAGCAGGCGCCCCGCGCTCCCGCGGTCGCGGAGGAGACCGGACAGCCCGAGAGACGGGCGCTGCAGCATGATGGATACCGACAGCACGGCCAGGGCCAGTGCCGTGGGCAGGGCCATGCTCGTCAGGCCGGCGACGGTATAGAGCGAAGACACCCCGTAGGCATACCCGAGTACCGCGACCAGGCTGACCCCGAGCGCGGCCAGCACGAGGGTGAGCATCACGGTGGTGCGCTCGAACCGGCTGGCGACGACGGATGCCCCGAGCAGCAGCAGGGACATCGCCGTCGCGGGCGCCATCCGGGCGGCCTGGCCACCGAAATCGATCCCCGGCAGGAGCACGTCAATGCCGAGGGAGGCGCCGAGAATGTACTCCGCGAGGGTGAGGCCGCCGATCAACCCGACCGCCAGGCCCAGGCCGAGAACCGCCCGCCGTCGATCGAGTGCGAGCACGGCGACGGCGAGCAAAACGAACGCCAACGCCGGCATGGGCTTCATGGTCCAGAGCCCCGCGACGGAATCGGGCACGGTGGCGACGCCCAGATACCAGCCCACGAGAACGATGAGCCCGAGGACTCCGACCGAGGCTGCACCGACCCGGCTGATTACACGCATCCGCACATTGTCCCTCTGATCCCGACACGCCGGATGTCGGTTGATGCCTTTATCTTACTGGGATCGGGGCCGGAAACGCGACGCGGGTTTGACGGCTCTACGCGCCGGCCCAGATGTTGGCGACCATGTCGTGGGTGTAACCGTCGGGACCCGCGTTCACATACCGGGTGGCCAGCCAGATGCCGTCCCGCAGGAAGTGCGACTCCCCCTGGGTGCCGCCCGCATTCACCCCTTCGACGATGCACCGCATCCCGCCGAGTTCCTCGTAGCAGTTCATGCCCGCGGCGACCAGCCGCGCCTGGACGGCCGCGCTCTGCTCGGGCGTCACCCAGACCAGGTTCGTGCTGACACCGGTGCCGGATCCGCCGGCCGCGCTCCCCCAGACGCAGGTGAGCTTGTCCGCCGAACCGTCGATCAGGGCGCCGAGTTCGGGGTCGTCCGTGCCGCGGCGCACGCCGGCGTCGGCGCCTTTCACCCAGGCCGGGTTGAGCACGAGATCGCCGAAGGCCGCCACCATGGCGGGGCTGTACAACGCCTCGCAGGACGACGGATGCGGCCCGGTCGTGATCGGCGCGGGTGGCGCCACCGCCACCGGGGTGGGCGTGGACGTGGGGTGCGGTCGCCCGGCCGAATCCTCTGACCTGGCCTCACCGGACAGGTAGACGATGACTCCGACCAGCGGGACGATCACCAGGATGCCGATCGCGGCCAGAAGCGCGCGCCGCCGTCCGCTGCCTGTGCCGGAACCGTACATCGGACTTTCAGCACCCATGCGAGACCCCCCCCTGACTTTTGCGATCAGCCTAGCCGGAACCGAGGACACGACAACGGGGTCCGGCGGGTTAAAGCCGGATGGCCCCCTGCCGAAGCAGGGGGCCATCCGTGGAACCTGAACTAGTGGCTAGTTGTAGGTGCCGGGGGTGAAGTCATCCGACGAGAAGCTCTCGAAGTCGACGAAGCTCAGGTCACCCTCGTTGAACGCGGCATCATCGGTGAAGATGCGGTTCGGGTAACGCTCAGCCTTAGCTTCATCCGTTGCCTCGACGGTGACGTCGCGGTAACGGGGGAGGCCGGTGCCGGCCGGGATCAGCTTTCCGATGATCACGTTCTCCTTGAGGCCCATCAGCGGGTCGCTCTTGCCTTCCATGGCCGCCTGGGTCAAAACCCGGGTGGTTTCCTGGAAGGAAGCGGCCGACAGCCAGGACTCGGTTGCCAGCGAAGCCTTGGTGATACCCATGACTTCCTGACGAGCCGAGGCCGTCTTCTTGCCCTCGGTGAGCGCGGTGCGGTTGAGGTCGTTGTACTTCAACCGGTCGACGAGCTCGCCCGGGAGCAGGCCGGTGTCGCCGTGTTCGACGACGGTCACCTTGCGGAGCATCTGGCGAACGATGACCTCAATGTGCTTGTCGTGAATCGGCACGCCCTGCGAACGGTAGACATCCTGCACGCCGCCGACGATGTGCTTCTGCACGGCGCGGACACCCTTGACCCGGAGAACTTCCTTCGGGTCGACGGCGCCGATGATGATCTGCGTGCCGAGCTCGACGTGCTGGCCATCCTCCACGAGGAGGGTGGAGCGCTTGAGCACCGGGTAGGCAATCGGCTCATCGCCGTTGTCGGGGGTCAGGATCACCTTGCGGCTGCGGTCCGTGTCTTCGATGGTGATGCGACCGGCGGTGTCGACGATCGGCGACGCACCCTTGGGGGTACGAGCCTCAAACAGTTCCTGCACGCGAGGCAGACCCTGGGTGATGTCGTCGGCGGATGCCGATCCACCGGTGTGGAAGGTACGCATGGTGAGCTGCGTGCCGGGCTCACCGATGGACTGTGCGGCGATGATACCGACGGCCTCACCGATGTCGACGAGCAGCCCGGTGGCGAGTGAACGGCCGTAGCAGACCGCACAGACACCGACGGCCGACTCGCAGGTCAGCACCGAGCGCACCTTGATGTTCTCGACACCGGCCTCGACCAGCTTCTGGATCATCACGTCGCCCACGTCGGCGCCGGCTTCGGCCACAACTTCGCCCTTGGCGTTGACCGCCGGGGTGGCGAGGCTGCGAGCGTAGACCGCGTTCTCCACGTTGGGGTGACGAACGAGCTCACCCATCGGGTTGATCTCGGCGATCGGCAGCTCGAGGCCCTTGGTCGTTCCACAGTCGTCTTCACGGATGATGACATCCTGCGAGACGTCCACGAGACGACGGGTCAGGTACCCCGAGTCAGCGGTACGCAGAGCCGTGTCGGCCAGACCCTTACGAGCACCGTGAGTAGCAATGAAGTACTCGGCGACGGACAGGCCTTCGCGGTAGCTCGAGATGATCGGGCGAGGGATGATCTCACCCTTCGGGTTGTTGACCAGGCCTCGCATACCGGCGATGTTTCGCACCTGCAGCCAGTTACCACGAGCACCCGACGTCACCAT
Organism: Cryobacterium sp. TmT2-59; assembly: GCF_004403545.1. Classification (NCBI taxonomy): domain Bacteria; kingdom Bacillati; phylum Actinomycetota; class Actinomycetes; order Micrococcales; family Microbacteriaceae; genus Cryobacterium; species Cryobacterium sp. TmT2-59. Next base: position 22,498 of record NZ_SOGM01000019.1, read on the forward strand.
GCGGTTGATGGTGTTGTCCTTCGGGAAGTTCGCCTGCATGGCCGTGGCTACGTCTTCGGTCGCCTTCGTCCAGATCTGAATGAGCTCCTGGCGACGCTCGAGGTCAGTCGTGAGACCCTTCTCGAACTGCGACTGAACCTTGGCGGCCTGCTTCTCGTAGCCGGCAACGATCTGCGGCTTGTTCGGCGGGGTCAGGATGTCGCTGAGCGCCACGGTCACACCGGAGCGGGTAGCCCAGTAGAAACCGGCGTCCTTGACGCGGTCCAGCGTCGCGGCAACCTCCACCTTCGGGTACCGCTCGGCGAGGTCGTTGACGATCGCCGAGAGGCTGCCCTTGTCGGCGACCTTTTCGAAGTACGGGTAGTCGACCGGCATGGCCTCGTTGAAGATGGCCCGGCCGAGCGTCGTGGTGACCAGGGTGACACCGACAGCTTGACCGCCCACGAGTTCGACGCCGTCAGGCTGCGTGCCCTCTTCGAAGTACTTGTCGGCCAGGCGAATGCGCACCTTGGCGTTGAGGTCGAGCGACTTCTGGTCGAAAGCAAGGATCGCTTCCGCAACGGAGGAGAACGCGCGGCCCTCGCCGATGACGCCTTCCTTGAGCGTGGTCAGGTGGTGCAGACCGATGATCATGTCCTGGGTGGGCAGGGTCACCGGGCGGCCGTCTGACGGCTTGAGGATGTTGTTCGAGGCGAGCATCAGGATGCGCGCTTCGGCCTGGGCTTCCATCGACAGCGGCAGGTGGACTGCCATCTGGTCACCGTCGAAGTCGGCGTTGAACGCGGCACAGACGAGGGGGTGCAGCTGGATGGCCTTACCCTCCACGAGCTGAGGCTCGAACGCCTGGATACCCAGACGGTGCAGCGTGGGCGCACGGTTGAGCAGCACGGGGCGTTCGCGGATGATCTCCTCGAGCACGTCCCAGACCTGCGGGCGTGAACGTTCGACCATGCGCTTGGCCGCCTTGATGTTCTGAGCGTGGCTCAGGTCGATCAGGCGCTTGATCACGAACGGCTTGAACAGCTCGAGTGCCATCTGCTTGGGCAGACCACACTGGTGCAGCTTGAGCTGCGGGCCGACGACGATGACCGAACGGCCGGAGTAGTCGACGCGCTTGCCGAGCAGGTTCTGACGGAAACGACCCTGCTTGCCCTTGAGCATGTCGCTCAGGGACTTGAGGGCGCGGTTACCGGTACCCGTGACGGGGCGACCACGCCGACCGTTGTCGAACAGTGCGTCAACGGCCTCCTGCAGCATCCGCTTCTCGTTGTTCACGATGATCTCGGGGGCACCGAGGTCAAGCAGACGACGCAGGCGGTTGTTGCGGTTGATCACACGACGGTAGAGGTCGTTGAGGTCGCTCGTCGCGAAGCGGCCACCGTCGAGCTGCACCATCGGGCGCAGTTCGGGCGGGATCACGGGGACGACGTCGAGAACCATCGCGGCCGGCGAGTTGCCGGTGATAATGAACGCGTTGACCACGCGGAGGCGCTTGATCGCACGGATCTTCTTCTGGCCCTTGCCCTCCGCGATCTGCAGGTGCAGGTTTTCGCTTTCGGTGACCAGGTCGAAGGCCAGCAGGCGCTTCTTGATGGCTTCGGCGCCCATGTAGGCCTCGAAGTACATGCCGAAGCGGTCCTGCAGCTCGTGGAAGACCGAGTCCTCAGGCTTGAGGTCGCCGACCTTGAGGGTGCGGAAGTCTTCCCACACGCGCTCAAGGTGAGCGATCTGCTCGTCGAGAGACTTGCGGACCTGGCTCATCTCCTTTTCGGCGGCGTCCTTGGTGCGCTTCTTCTGGTCGCTCTTGGCGCCTTCGGCCTCCAGTGCGGCGAGGTCGGTCTCCAGTCGCTGCAGACGGTCGGCGATCCGGGAATCGCGCTGACCCTCGATGGTCTTGATCTCGAGGCGGAGCTCGTTCTCAAGGCCGGGCATGTCCTGGTGGCGGCCGTCTTCGTCAACCGTGATGACCATGTACGCGGCGAAGTAGATGACCTTTTCGAGGTCCTTCGGAGCCATGTCCAGCAGGTAGCCGAGACGCGAGGGGACACCCTTGAAATACCAGATGTGGGTGACCGGGGCGGCGAGCTCGATGTGGCCCATGCGCTCACGGCGCACCGACGACTTCGTGACCTCTACGCCACAACGCTCACAAACGATGCCTTTGAAGCGCACTCGCTTGTACTTTCCGCACGAGCATTCCCAGTCCCGTGACGGGCCGAAGATCTGCTCGCCGAACAGGCCGTCTTTTTCCGGCTTGAGCGTGCGGTAGTTGATGGTTTCGGGCTTCTTGACCTCACCGTGAGACCAGCGACGGATGTCGTCGGCGGTCGCAAGGCCAATGCGAAGCTCGTCAAATGTGGTTACGTCGAGCAATTTCTCTCCTTGGAAAGTATTCGAAGTGTTCGTCATCGGCCGGGCCTAGATGTCGTCGATCGAGGACGACTCAAACCGGGTGGAAATGTTGATGCCGAGTTCTTCCGCAGCGCGGAACACCTCGTCATCCGTGTCGCGCAGGCTGACGGCGGTTCCGTCGGAAGACAGCACCTCCACGTTCAGGCACAGCGACTGCATTTCCTTGATCAGAACCTTGAAGCTCTCCGGGATGCCGGGCTCCTGGATGTTCTCGCCCTTGACGATGGCCTCGTAGACCTTCACGCGGCCGAGGATATCGTCAGACTTGATCGTCAGGAGTTCCTGCAGTGCGTAAGCGGCTCCATATGCTTCGAGCGCCCACACCTCCATCTCACCGAAACGCTGTCCACCGAACTGCGCCTTACCACCCAGCGGCTGCTGCGTGATCATGGAGTAGGGGCCGGTGGAACGGGCGTGGATCTTGTCATCGACAAGGTGGTGGAGCTTCAGGATGTACATGTAGCCCACGGAGACCGGGTTCGGGAACGGCTCGCCGGAGCGGCCGTCGAAGAGCTGGGTCTTGCCGGTGGAGTCGATCAGGCGGTCGCCGTCACGGGTCTTGGTCGTGGAGTTCAGCAGACCCTCGATCTCGACCTCGAGCGCGCCGTCGAACACCGGGGTCGCGACCTTGGTGTTCGGGGCTGCACTGTGAGCGGCCTCGGGCAGACGGCCGGCCCACTTGGGCTTGCCTTCCACCTGCCAGCCCTGCTTGGCGATCCAGCCCAGGTGGGTTTCCAGGACCTGGCCGAAGTTCATTCGACCGGGGATGCCCAGCGGGTTGAGGATGATGTCGACCGGGGTTCCGTCGGCGAGGAACGGCATGTCCTCGATCGGCAGGATGCGGGAAATAACACCCTTGTTGCCGTGACGGCCGGCGAGCTTGTCACCCTCGGTGATCTTGCGCTTCTGAGCGATGAAGACGGCAACGCGCTGGTTGACGCCCGAGCCGAGCTCGTCGTCGCCATCCTGCGAGTCGAACACCTTGACACCGATGATGGTGCCGCGCTCACCGTGGGGAACCTTCAGCGAGGTGTCGCGAACTTCGCGGCTCTTCTCGTTGAAGATGGCGCGCAGCAGGCGCTCCTCGGCGGACAGCTCGGTCTCGCCCTTGGGCGTGACCTTGCCGACGAGGATGTCGCCGGGGCGAACCTCGGCACCGATCCGGATGATGCCGCGCTCGTCGAGGTCGGCGAGCAGGTCGGGCGACACGTTGGGCAGGTCGCGAGTGATCTCTTCCTTGCCCAGCTTGGTGTCGCGAGCGTCAACCTCGTATTCCTCGATGTGAATCGAGGAGAGTGTGTCGTCCTTGACCAGGTTCTGGCTCAGGATGATCGCGTCCTCGAAGTTGTAACCCTCCCACGGCATGAACGCGACGAGCAGGTTCTTGCCGAGCGCGAGCTCGCCGTTCTCGGTGGCGGGGCCGTCGGCGATGACTTCGCCGACTTCGATCCGCTCGCCGGCGGTGACGATCACGCGGTGGTTGTAGCTCGTGCCCTGGTTCGAGCGGGCGAACTTGCGCAGGTAGTACTCCTGCGTTCCACCCTCGTCGAGCTGGATGGTGACGACGTCGGCCGAAACCTCCATCACCACGCCGGCCTTGTCGGCGGTGAGCACGTCACCGGCGTCGATGGCCGCGAAGACCTCCATGCCGGTACCGACGAGCGGGCTCTCGCTCATCAGGAGCGGGACGGCCTGACGCTGCATGTTGGCACCCATGAGGGCGCGGTTCGCATCGTCGTGCTCGAGGAACGGGATGAGCGAGGTGGCGACGGACACCATCTGGCGAGGCGAAACATCCATGTAGCCGATGTCTTCCGCGGGGAAGAGGTCAACCTCTCCACCCTTCTTGCGGGCGAGAACACGGGCATCAGCGAAGCGCCAGTCCTTGGTGAGCGGCGCGTTCGCCTGGGCGACGATGAACTCGTCTTCTTCGCTGGCCGTCAGGTAGTCGATCTGGTCGTTGAGGACCACTCCATCGACGACGCGGCGGTACGGGGTCTCAATGAAACCGAAGGCGTTGATCCGCGCGAACGAGGCGAGCGAACCGATCAGGCCGATGTTCGGGCCTTCCGGGGTCTCAATGGGGCACATCCGGCCGTAGTGCGAGGGGTGAACGTCTCGCACCTCGACGCCGGCGCGGTCACGGGACAGACCACCCGGGCCCAGCGCGGACAGGCGACGCTTGTGCGTCAGTCCGGCGAGCGGGTTGTTCTGGTCCATGAACTGCGACAGCTGCGAGGTACCGAAGAACTCCTTGATCGCGGCGACGACGGGGCGCACGTTGATCAGGGTCTGCGGGGTGATCGCTTCGATGTCCTGCGTGGTCATGCGCTCGCGAACGACGCGCTCCATGCGGGACAGGCCGGTGCGGACCTGGTTCTGGATGAGCTCGCCGACGGCACGGATGCGACGGTTACCGAAGTGGTCGATGTCGTCGATGTCGATGCGGATGTCGGTGGGCTTGCCGTCGCGGATCCCGGCGATCGTGGTCTGGTTGTCGTGCAGCGCAACCAGGTACTTGATCGTGGCCAGGATGTCCTTGAGCGTCAGCACGGAGTCGCCGAGCGGCGCTTCGAGGCCGAGCTTGCGGTTGATCTTGTAACGACCGACCTTGGCCAGGTCGTAGCGCTTGGAGTTGAAGAAGAAGTTGTCGAGGAGCGCGCGGGCGGCCTCGGCGGCAACCTGTTCGCCCGGACGCAGCTTGCGGTAGATGTCCTTGAGGGCTTCTTCCTTGGTCAGGATGTTGTCCTTCTCAAGGGTGAGCTCGATGGACGCGAAGCCCTTGAACTCTTCGAGGATCTCTTCGCTCGTGAGGCCGAGGGCCTTGAGGAAGACAGTCACCGACTGCTTGCGCTTGCGGTCGATGCGAACGCCGACCTGGTCGCGCTTGTCGATCTCGAATTCGAGCCAGGCGCCGCGGCTCGGGATGACGCGAGCGGAGTAGATGTCCTTGTCGGACGTCTTCTCCTGCTGGCGGTCGAAGTACACGCCGGGCGAGCGGACGAGCTGCGAGACGACGACACGCTCGGTGCCGTTGATCACGAAGGTGCCCTTGGGGGTCATCAGCGGGAAGTCACCCATGAACACGGTCTGGGTCTTGATCTCACCGGTGAGGTGGTTCATGAACTCAGCGTTCACATAGAGGGGTGCGGAGTAGGTCTTACCCTTTTCCTTGCACTCGTCAATGGTGTACTTCTCCGGCTCGAGCTCCGGGTTGGTGAACGACAGCTGCATCGTTTCGCCGAGGTCCTCGATCGGGGAGATCTCTTCGAAGATCTCGTCGAGGCCGGTGCGGGTCGGCAGGTCCTGACGACCGGCCGCCTGGCCTTCAGCAATGCGCTGTTTCCATTTGTCGTTGCCAACGAGCCAATCGAAGCTCTCGGTCTGCAAAGCGAGCAGGTCCGGAACAGTCAGATTGTCGGTGATCTTCGCGAACGAAAGACGCCCAGCGGCGCGTCCGTTCTTGGGTGAATTGGTGGTTGCGTTGCGCGCAGCAGCCAAGGAAATAACCTCCGTAGACCCCGTCAGGTCTAGTCACTGTTAGAAATGAATACCGAGTACCAGTAATGAATACTGAGTACGAACTCCTCAGACCCTCTGTGTTCAAAAGTTCTGGAACGAGGTATGCGTCAAGGTGGCTTGAGCACGCAAAGCCGACCGCAATATGAAGGCATTAATTTGTCTGGGAGCGCAAAGGTCAAGTGTATGCGGCTTATACCCCTGTTGTCCACCGAATTCTTGACCGTCTGCAAATTCTCAGGTATAAGTCGGGTCCCACCGCGGGGCGACCTCCGTGCCCGCCGCGGCCGGGGAGGGCGCAAACTGGAGGGATGAGCAGGCCTGCAGCAGAGCATCCGTCGATCACCCTGAAACTGAGCGGTCACCACGCCGTGATCGAACCCGACCGGTTCACCCCGGGCAGCTTCAACCTGATCGTGGACGGCACCCCGCAGTCGAACGTGAACCTGGACAACCCCGGCGACCTGTTCTTCGAGTACGTGCAGCGGATCGGCCACGTGATCGACCTGATCGGCGACGTGGGCGAGCCGATCACGGCCGTGCACCTCGGCGCCGGCGCGCTGACGCTGCCGCGATATGTGGAGGCCACCCGCCCCGGTTCGCGGCAGCAGGTGGTGGAGCTGGAGAGCGACCTGATCGACTTCGTGCGGGCGGAGCTGCCCTGGGACAAGCGCGCGAACCTGCGGGTGCGCCACGGCGACGCGCGCGAGGTGCTGGCCAAGCTGCCGGCCGGGCTGCACGGCGCGGTCGACCTGGTCGTCGTCGACATCTTCTCCGGGGCGCGCACCCCGGCCCACGTCACCAGCCGGGAGTTCTACAAGCTGGCCGCTCCCCTGCTCAGCCCGCGCGGGGTGCTCGTCGTGAACGCCGCCGACGGGCCCGGACTGCCGTTCGCGCGCTCGCAGGCCGCGACGCTGTCGGCCGTGTTCGCCCACGTGCTCGCCCTCGCCGAGACGCAGGTGCTCAAGGGGCGCCGGTTCGGCAACATCGTCTTCGTGGCCGCCCACACGCCGATCGACACGACCTGGGTGCAGCGGCTGCTCGCCGGCGGGCCGCACCCGTCGAAGGTGGTCGAGGGCGCCGAGCTCGCGCAGTTCATGGCCACCGCCATGGTGACGACGGATGCGACGGCGACCCCGTCCCCGCTGCCCGGCCGCACGGTCTTCCAGGTCGGCAACTGAGCCGCCGCCTCGTCGCGCGTGATGGGCGTGATGGGCGTCATGGGCGTGATGGGCGTGATGGGCGTCATGGTGGCTAATTCAGGAGATCTCGCGGAGGCGGGCTTCGGGCATCCGTCTTTGCGCGGCCCTGCAACTTGTCCAACGGGTATTTCCTGAGTTAGCCACAGCTGGCGGGTGGATATCCCCTCAACGGGTGCCTGACCTAGCTCGGCAGGGGGCTCCCGGCGGCTTGGGGCTAACTCAGGAGATCCTGCGGGAGCCGACTCCGGGCATCCGTTTCTATGCGGCGCGGCGGGCTGCCGGGCCGGTATCTCCTGAGTTGGCCACAACTGGCGGGCGGATATCCCCTGAACGGGGACCGGCCTCGCCCGGCCGGGGTTAGTGTGGACGGGACCACGTTCCTCCCGCGGCAGCTGCCGCCTTCGCCTCAGGACCACACCCTGCCCATCATCACTGGCTACGACGCCGTCACCCTGCGTGAAAAAGTCGACCTCCATGCCGCCGAACTGCGCCTCGACGAGCTCGGGGCCCTGCGCAGCCAGTCCGCCCTCAACGAGAAGGTCACGCTGCTGCGGCTGATCGGCCGGCTCGACGAGGCCTGGGACATCGCCAGCACGGCCCTGCGCCAGGCCCGGTTCACCGGGTCGCGGGAAGAACTCGCGAACTGCCGCATCCGTCGTGCGCAGGTGCAGCAGTTCATGGGCAAGCTCGACGAGGCGGCCGCCGAGCTGACCCACTGCGTTCTCGAATCCGAGACGCACGAGTGGACCGCCGTGGCCGCGTCCGCCCGGGAGAACCGGGGCAAGGTCTACTTCGAACAGGGCGAACTCGAGGCGGCTATGGCCGACTTCACGGCGGCGGTGTTCCTGCAGGAGAAGGCGGGCGCCACCCCCGCACTGCTGGAGAGCGCCCTGATCGCGGTTGCCGTGGTCGAGTCGTACATCGCCGAGGGCACCGCGCGCAGCTGACTCCGGCGCCCCGCACCCGCACCCGGCACCCCGGCACCCCGAACGTAACTCCTGCAATTTGTGCGCGCCAGTTGTGCCGAAGCCGGAATCACGCGGCCCACGCCGGCACCCCGAACGGTTTTGCAGGAGTTATGCACGGGAACGGTGCCCGACCCGCAGCCGAAATCCGGGGCATGCCGGAACGTGCAGAGGACAGCACAGGACACCCGGCGCGAAACGAGGTAGGACATGAACGGGCGGATGCGTCCCGGCGGCCGAGGGCGGATGGTCGCCATCGCCGTGGGCCTGGCGCTGGTGCTCGGCGCGGTGCCGCTGCTCAGCGCCTGCACGTCAGGCGCTCCGGCGCCGACGGCGGCCAGCGAGACCCCGGCCCGACCTGATCCGTCGCAAACGGGGTCGCCTGCCGGCGGCAGCGGCGGCACCAGCGGCACCAGCGTGCCGCCGGTTCGCCCGGTCGGGGACCCCGTCGTGATCGCGTCCGGGCTCGAGGCGCCGTGGTCGATCCTGCGCCTGCCCGACGGGAGCACCCTGATCAGCGAGCGTGACACGGCGCTCGTTCGTGAGCTCCTGCCCGACGGCACCCTGCGGGACGCCGGACGGGTCGCCGATGTGCGACCGCAGGGCGAAGGCGGCCTGCTCGGCCTCGCCGCCCTGGCCGACTCGGCCGCACCGGGCGGGACCGGCTGGGTCTACGCCTACGCCACGACCGCCGACGACAACCAGATCGTGCGGATGCCGCTCCTCGGCGCCGCGGGCAGCCACACCCTCGGCGACCCGGAACCGGTGCTCCGCGGCATCCCGAAGGCCGGCAACCACAACGGCGGCCGGCTCGGATTCGGACCGGACGGCCTGCTCTACGCCACCGCCGGGGACGCCGGGAACACCGCCAACGCGCAGAACCTGAGCTCGGTCGGCGGCAAGATCCTGCGCATGACGCCGACCGGTGGCGTACCGGCCGGCAACCCGTTCGGCACCCTCGTCTACTCCTACGGTCACCGCAATCCGCAGGGCATCGCCTGGGACAGCACCGGGGCCCTCTGGGCCAGCGAGTTCGGCCAGAACACCTGGGACGAACTGAACCGCATCGTTCCCGGCGGCAACTACGGCTGGCCCACCGTCGAGGGGAGGGGCACCGGCCAGGCCAATGATTCCGGCTTCATCGACCCGGTCGAGCAGTGGCCCACCAGCGAGGCCAGCCCCAGCGGCCTGGCCGTCGTCAACGACACCCTCTTCATGGCGGCTCTCCGCGGCGAGCGCCTCTGGCGCATCGTTCCCTCCACAGGCGAGGTCGACGACTGGTTCGCAGGCAGCTTCGGGCGACTGCGTGATGTGGTGTCCGGCCCCAATGGCACACTGTGGTTCGTGAGTAATAACACGGATGGCCGCGGCACACCCTCCCCCGGCGACGACAGGCTCTACCAGGTGAGGGTGGCGCCCTGATGGCCGACCTCGACCGAGTGCGACACTGGGCCGACGCCCTCATCGCCCTGCACCTCGACCCCACCTGGTCGTTCGCGTTCGACAACGCGAAGAAGCGGGCCGGCCTCTGCAACTTCACCGCCCGGCGCATCACCGTGTCCCGGTACCTGGCCGCGCGTTACGAGGATGACGAGGTGCACCAGATCCTGCTGCACGAGGTGGCACACGCCCTCGCGGGGCCCCGCGCCGGCCACGGCCCGAAGTGGAAACTGACCGCGTTCAACCTCGGCTACGACGGCAAGCGCACGCACGACGGGGAGATCGCCGACGAGCTCGCGCCCTGGGTCGGCACCTGCCCGGCCGGGCACGTGCACTACCGCTACCGCCAGCCGACCCGCGCCTTCGCCTGTGGGCTGTGCGGGCGCGGGTTCGACCGGGCGTTCCTGATCAACTGGACCCGGCGCGAGATCACCGCGGTGGCCCGGAGACGCGCCGCGGCCGCCACCGGCAGCTGAGGTGGCCAACACCGGCAGTGCGTTGGAACCCGGGGCGGCACCGAAGGCCGCAGCCCGAGAGCCTCGAGCCGCGCGCCACCCGCCGAGCAACCGCCCGGCGCATCACGGGCGACTCTGAGACCGCTACTCAGCGACCGCTACTCGGAGACCCGGACTTCCTTCCAGAAGGCGATGTAGTTGCTGTAGTCCTGGCCGACCCGGGCGAAGGAGGCCGCCGGCGGGGCCGGGTAGCTGAACGCGCGGTCCTGAAGCAGGGTCTCGCCGTCCAGGACACTGAAGTACTGGCACTCGCCCTTCCAGGAGCAGGTGTACCGGGTCGGGCTCTTCACGAGCAGGTCCGCATTCACGCTCGTCGGCGGGAAGTACCAGGTGCCCTCGATCTTGAGCAGGTCGGACTGGGGTGCTTCGGCGACTACGACGCCGTTGAGTACTGCCTGCATGGGAGCTGCTCCTTCGATTCGAGGCGACCGTTCCGGACGGGATTCCGGACGGGATTCCGGTCGTGCTGGAGCAAACCTCAGACGGGGAAGGCGAATTCCCGCACCCGGGAGATTCCCGGCCGGCCGGCTCCGGCATCCGTCGTCGACAGGTCTGGCGCGAGCGCGGCCTGCACCTCGGCCTGGCGCCCGTCTGCGGCGAGCGCCAGGCCGGTTTCGGAGGCGGTGACGAGGTGGCGCACGGCCCGCTGGAGGCCGGAGAACGCGGCGGACGCGGCGGCCGCCTCGGGTGAGCAGTGGTCGATGCCGAGCGCGGACAGGGCGTCGATCACGGCCCCGGCGACCAGGAAGTCCTCCACCGCGAACCGGCCGCCGCCATCGGCGCGGCGCCCGCCCACGGCGATCACGGCGACGGCGAACCGGTCGCCCTTCTCGGTCTGGCGGGCGAGCACCCACTCGGCGACCCGGGAACTGGTGTCGAGGTTCGCCGTGATGACCTGGTGCGCGGCCAGCGACACCGTGGGGCCGGCCTCACCCGGTGCGGGCGGCAGGGCGTCGGCCAGCACGACCACATCCGCCGCACCGGCGAGGGCCTCGAATCCGGCCAGGCCGACGTCGAACCGAACCTGGTACTTCTGCTGGGGCTGGGCGTTGATCACGCCACAAGGGTAGCGGGGCGCGGGGGTCCGGGGCGCGAGGGTCCGGGGGTCCGGGGCGCGGGGCGCGGGGCGCGCGGGTCCGGGGCACAGGGGCCCGCGGCGCACGGCGCGGTTGCGCAGCGGGCAGAGCGCGCTACAGGGTGTCGAAACGGGCGAGCGCGTCGGCATCCGTCGCATGGGTCATCGCGCGGCGGGCGGTGTCCAGGGCGGCGACCGGGTCGGCCTCCGCGGTGGCCAGGCTCAACTGCCGTTCCGCCTCGGCGAGGCGGGTGCGGGCGGGCGACCCGACGCGTCCGGGGTGCGCGGCGATGAAGTCGCGGGTGACCCTGATCTGGCTGCGGGCGGCCAGGAGCGCGCCGATCAGCGCCCCGCGGGCGTTCTCCAGCCGCAACTGGCGGTTGCGGGCCTCGGAGCGGGTCACGTCCAGGCCGTCGATCGCTTCCCGCAGCCGAGCCAGGTCGGCCGCCGGATCGCTCAGGCGCGACGGATGCCGGAGCTCGCCGACCACCCGGTCGGACACCGCGATCACACGGTTGAGTTCGGTGCGCGCCTCGGTCTCCTCGTGGGTGTCCCGCAGCCGGCGCGCCTCGGCCAGCTCGGCGTCGGCATCCACGAGGGCCCGGGTCAGCGAGGCGAAGCCGATATGCAGCTGGTCCTCGCCGGTTTCGATCGCGTCGAGGAGCTTGCCGGCGCGGTAGAGACCGTGCTCGGCCTCGCGCAACTGGTCGCCCACGGGTTCGGAGGAGGCCCGGTCGAGCCGCGCGGCGGCGGCATCCGTGGCCAGCCTGGCCTCGTCCAGGGCGGCCTGCGCACGCACCACATTGCCGCTGATCGGGGCGAGGGCCGATGGGGCATAGGTCGCGCCGAGCCGTTTGAGGCTGGCCTCCCCGGCCTTGACCCGCTCGGCGACCCGGGTGAGGCGCCGGCGCAGCTGATCGAGCAGGTGGGGCGCGTCACGTTCGAGGCCGCGGCGGCTGGAGAAGTCGCGGTCCTGCTCGGTCAGTCGCTTCGTGGCCTCGTCGGCGAGCACGATGATCTGCTCGGTCCAGTGGCGGCGTTCGCTCTCGTTCTCCGGCTCGCTGTCGTCGAGTTTCTGTTGCAGGGCGAAGGCGTCGCGCACCTGCCGGCGGGAGGCGTCGTGCGCCGCGGCGAAGTCATGGGTGGCGTTCTGCCCGAACTGCGCCTCCGCGAAACCGAGTTCGTCGGCGGTGGCCTGGACCACGTCGTCCGCGCGAACCAGCGCGATGGAGGCCGCCCGCACCCGCCCGTCCGCCAGGGAGCGGTCTTCCCGGGCGTGCGTCCGGCCGCGGCGGCGGGCAAGCGCCCCCAGCAGCACCACGATCGCGCCCGCCCCGCCGAAGACGACCGCCGAAGGCACCCACCACAACTCGCCTGTCATGCTCGAAGTCTAATCAACGGATGCCGGCGCGACAGGGCGGCCTCACTGGCACTCTGCTCTGAAAATCGCCGATCCCGCCGACAATCGCCGGCGCACCGGGCCGCGTCGGCGCATCCGTGCGGCCGCACACCCGGCGGCTCCGTGCGGCCGCACACCCGGTGCCTCGTGGCCACTCGTCGCCGCTCGCGCCCACTCGCCCCCCACCCGCGCCCCACCCGCGCCGAAGTCGCCACTTCCGGTCGACTTCGACAGGTGTGTGCGGCGAACTCGACCGCAAGTGGCGAACTCGGCGAAGGTGGACCGGGACGAACTGGCGCGCGGAGTGCGAGCGAACGCGGCAGGCAGGCGCGGGACCCGGCGCATCCGTGCGGCTACACCCGGCGACCCGCGCCGAAGTCGCCACTTCCGGTCGACTTCGACAGGTGTGTGCGGCGAACTCGACCGCAAGTGGCGAACTCGGCGAAGTATGGCGCGGGTGAGTGCGGCACGAGGATAGCTGGGGCGGTTACAGGCGGCGCATCTGCCGCCGGATCACGTCGTAGTCGTGCCGGGAGAGCTGCAGCAGGCCCCGCCGCAGCCGGTAGCCCCAGTTCGGATCGTCGCGGGTGAACTCGAGCACCGAGAGCAGCGGCCGGATCGAGGTGGCGATGGCATCCGGGTCGTAGTCGACGCGGCGGCGCCACGGCCGGTAGGAGGTGGGGGCGGCGGACTCGCCCTGGTGCACGAGCCCCGGGGCGATGCGCCCGATGGCGGTGAACTCGCGGAGCCGGTCGCCGTCGAGGTCGGTTTTCGGCGAGTAGTAGACCATCCCGTCGGACTCGCCCATGTCTTCGAGCGCCGCACGCGCGCTGTGGCGGGCCTGCACGAGCCCCACCGAGACGGCGCGCAGCACGTGTTCGCGTGACGCGACGCCCAGCCAGTATCGAATTGCCACCCTCTTAGTTGTACTGCATGCCGAAGCACAACAGACTGGGGTCATGCGCGTTCTTCTGAAAGAGATTCTCGACTGTTCCCCGGATGCCGCCTGGCGCGCCCTGCGGAGCCCCGCCGTGTTCCGGGAGGTGAGCTCCCCCGTGGTGAGCGTCGAATCCCTCGAGGCGGACGGCTTCCCCACGGCCTGGGAACCGGGTGAACACCCGGTCAGCATGACAGCGCTCGGCCTGGTGCCGATGGGTGACCAGGTGATCCGCCTGGCGATGGCGACGACCCGCCCGGACGGGGTGCGCATTCTGCGCGACACCGGGCGCGGCGTGTCCGGCGCCCTGGCCGCGGTCACGCTGTGGGACCACCGGATGGCCGTGGCCCCCGACCCGGCCGGCACCGGCAAGACCCTCTTCCGCGACCAGCTGATCTTCCGCACCGGCGCCCTCACCGTCGCCAGCTGGCCGGTGTTCTGGGCCCTGTGGCAGTGGCGGATGCGCCAGCTGAAGCGCCTCGCGCCGACCTGGCAGCTCGACCTCGGCGTCGATGTGCAGCCGTCCCCCGAGCAGGCCGGGCAGGCCTCGGCCGGGCAGGCCTCGGCCGGGCAGGCCTCGGCCGGGCAGGCCCCGGCCGGGCAGGCCCCGGACGGGCAGGCCCCGGACGGGCAGACCCCGGCCGAGCAGGCCCCGGACGGGCAGGCCCCGGACGGGCAGACCCCGGCCGAGCAGGCCCCGGCCGACTCGGTCCCCGACACCGGCGTGACCCAGTGAGCACCACCCTCGGCGCCCTGCAGGTGGCCGACTGGCGCCGGCGGGTGTTCGGGCTGTACGCCGGCGTGCGCCAGATCAGCGCGCACGACCCGGCCGCCGGCCACGAGCTGTGGCGAAGCGGTCGCGACGACCTGTTCGCGGGACATCCGTCGTCGCCTCTGCTGCCCGACGACCGAGCGGTCTTCACCGGGCTGCCGGTCGCCGCGTACGACCCCGACTGGCGGTTCGAGGTGGAGGTGCACCGGGCGGAACAGCCGGTGCACATCGCCGTCGACACCGGTACGGACGGCAAGGTGCCGTTCGACCTGGTCGGCTCGGTGCGGCTGCCCTACCTGGGCGCGATCGACCTGTGGCGGCTCTCCTGCTACGGCGGCGGGCTGTTCCTGCCGTTCCGGGACGGGCTGGCCGGCAAGCCGGGTGGGACCTACGGCGGCGGCCGCTACCTTCTCGACACCGTGAAGGGGGCCGACCTCGGGGCCGGCGCCGACGACAACACCCTCATCCTCGACTTCAATTTCGCCTACAACCCGTCCTGCGCGTACGACCCGATGTGGGCCTGTCCCCTGCCCCAGGCCGGCAATATCGTGACCGCTGAGGTGCCCGTCGGGGAGCTCTCCCCGGGTGAGGAACGCCACCCGGCGCAGCTGCACAGCCGGGCGTTCGACCCGGAGGCTTGACAGCATCCGCTAGACTGAAGGCTTGCGAGTGCGTAGTTGCGCTCGCTGCGTCGTAGAACGCCCTCTTCTTATTGCGGCCACCCACTCGTGGGCCGGCCGGATTTTTCGAATGAAACCTTCTTACGGCGAACGGATGTGCCCATCGGCACCTTCGCCATGTGAATCCTCTTTGGTCTCCGAGTTACCGCCCTTGCGGAACGGATACCGGGGGAATCTGATGCCCGAAAGGCACCACTTTGTCTGAAATTTCGTCCTTTAGCGCGCTTGGCGTGCCGGCCCCTCTCGTCTCCGTCCTGACGAGTCAGGGTATCGACAGCCCCTTCCCGATCCAGATCGACACCCTGCCCGACACCCTCAACGGTCGCGACGTTCTCGGCCGCGGCAAGACCGGCTCGGGCAAGACGCTCGCGTTCGCGCTGCCCATGGTGTCGCGCCTTGGCGGCAAGCTCGCCGGCGGCAAGCGCCGCCCCGGTCGTCCGCTGGGCCTGATCCTCGCCCCGACCCGCGAGCTGGCCACGCAGATCACCAACGCACTCACCCCGCTGGCCGAGGCCTACGGCCTCAACACGACCACCATCTTCGGCGGCGTCTCGCAGGGCCGCCAGGTCTCCGCGCTCAAGGCGGGCGTCGACATCGTCGTGGCCTGCCCCGGCCGCCTCGAAGACCTGATGAAGCAGGGCTTTATCAGCCTGGACGCCGTCGAGATCACCGTGCTCGACGAGGCCGACCACATGGCCGACCTGGGCTTCCTGCCCGTCGTCACGCGCATCATGGACAAGACGCCCAGCAGCGGCCAGCGCCTGCTGTTCTCGGCCACGCTCGACAACGGCGTGGACAAGATCGTGCGCCGCTTCCTGCACAACGAGGTCATGCACTCGGTCGACGAGGCCAACAGCCACGTCTCCGCGATGACCCACCACGTGTTCGAGATCGACGGCGTCGAATCGAAGAAGGCGCTCGTCGAGAAGCTGGCCAGCGGTTCCGGCCGCCGGATCCTCTTCATGCGCACCAAGCACCAGGCCAAGAAGCTCGCCAAGTCGCTCACCGACGCCGGGATCCCCTCCGTCGACCTGCACGGCAACCTCTCGCAGGTGGCTCGTGACCGCAACCTCGCGGCGTTCAGCGCCGGCGACGTGAAGGTGCTCGTCGCCACGGATGTCGCGGCCCGCGGCGTGCACGTCGACGACATCGAACTCGTCATCCACGTCGACCCGCCGGCCGAGCACAAGGCGTACCTGCACCGCTCGGGCCGCACCGCCCGCGCCGGCAGCGCCGGTGACGTTGTGACCCTGGTCCTCCCCGAGCAGCGTCGCGACACCGACGCACTCCTCCGCAAGGCCGCCATCAAGGTGTCCCCGCAGCGCGTGACCGCGAGCTCCCCGGCCGTGGACGCCCTCGTCGGCGACGTCGCCGCCTACGTCAAGCCGGTCCCCCGCGTCGAGCAGCCGCAGGGCCAGTCCCAGGGCGGCCGTTCGCAGGGCGCCAACGCCCAGCGCAAGCGCGTCAACCGCGACGAGCGTGACGGCGGCGGACGCGGCGGCCAGGGCAACGGCCGTGGCGGACGCGGCGGCGATGCCGCGCCGGCCGGCGGATCGCGCCAGGAGCGTTCGGGCCGCCCCGCGGCATCCGGTCACAGCCACGCCCCCGCGGGCAACGGCGGCGGCCAGGGTCGTTCGGCTCAGGGCTCCGGTCGCTCCGGCGGCCTGCAGGTCGGCGGCCTCGTCCGCGGTGCCGGTTCCACCGGAGGCGCACGCCGCTCGGCTCCGCGCCGCGCGCAGGGCTAACCCCTCAGCACCACGTCTTGCCGTCTGAACGGGCCGGTCTCTCACGAGGCCGGCCCGTTTTGCGTTGCCGGAGTGGCAGTTGAGACGATTGTGCACCCCGCCGCAGCAGTGCTGCCACACTTCAGCGACAGGGTCGCCCCTCCCCCTCGTGGCTAACTCAGGAGAAACGTGACGGCGCCGGATGCTCGGCCCGGAATCACGCGGCCATCCGCCGGTTGCGCACCTGCCCGCCGCGGATCTCCTGAGTTGGCCACGGCAGCAGGCGACCGCGACGGGAGCCGGCGCGCGTTCTGCGGCGTGATCAGGCCGTGACCCCGGGGTGTAATTCAGCACCGCGTCGCTGGGTTAGTCTCGGGTCATGGTCACCACTGCAGTCATCCGTCCTGTCGAAGAAGCGGACGCCGAAAGCCTCGGCCGCGTGCACGCCACCTGCTGGCACGAAACCTACGACCAGCTGCTCAGCACGGCCGCCCTCGAGCAGCTGCAGCCGGCCCGTCTCGCCGCGATGTGGCGCAGGTTCAGCTCCCAGGGGCCGCAGTACCGGCAGGTCGCCGCCCTCGTCGACGGCGAGATCGTGGGATTCGCGGGCAGCGGCCCGGCCCGCGACACCGACAAGCCGGCGCCGCAGGAGCTCTACTTCATCTACCTGCTCGATGCGTATCACGGCACCGGCATCGGCCAGCAGCTCTTCGACGCCGTCGTCGACGAGGGCCCGTCCTACCTATGGGTCGCCGAAGTGAACCCCCGCGCGCACTCGTTCTACAAGCGCAACGGCTACGCCGCCGACGGCCACGACCAGGACCAGGAAGTCCTCGGCGAAGAATTGCACGAGGTGCGTCTGGTGCGTCCCCGGTCGCTCGCTCGCCGGCTCTCGCTCGTCACGTCCGAGTAGTCCCGCAGACGAGTAGCCCGGTTTCGGGCTCCCGCTGAGGGAGCCCGAAGCCCGCGCTGCGTCCCGTTCTGGCACACCGGCCCGAGCTGGCACACCGGCCCGTTCTGGCACACCGGCCCGAGCTGGTGCGGCAGCCCGATCTAGCGGAGCTGTCCGACCGAGGCCAGCGCCATCCGCAGCAGGGCGCCGCGACCGCCCTCCATCTCCGCTGCCACGGCGTCCGAGGCTGCCTCCCGGGGCGTCATCCAGGTCAGTTCGAGGGCGTCCTGGCGCGGGTCGCAGGTGCCGGTGACGGGAACGACGTAGGCCATCGAGACCGCGTGCTGGCGGTCATCCGTGAACGCGGTGATGCCCGGCATCGGAAAGTATTCGGCGACCGTGAACGGCACCGGGCTCACCGGCAGCTGGGGGAAGGCCATCGGCCCGAGGTCCTTCTCGAGGTGACGGAAGAGCGCGTCACGCAGGGTCTCGCCGTAGAGGACCCGGCCGGACACCAGCATCCGGGTCATCTCGCCGGTCGACCGCGCGCGGAGGAGCACGCCGACCTCGACGACCTGGCCGAGACCGTCGACCCGCACGGGCACGGCCTCGATGTAGAGGATCGGCAGCCGACGACGCACCTCGGCCAGCTCGACGTCGCTCAGCCAGCCCTGGTTGGTGCTCGGCGGCGGAGCGTCCTCGGGGCCAGGCGTCCAGTCCGGATCAGGGTCAGGGGTGCGCACGCTCATGAAGCCATTCTGTACTACGCCGCGACCGGATGCCGATTTGCGGCCGCCCGGGGTCGTGACACCGACACGTCAGCGACCTTCGCGGGCGACGGATGCCGCCGGGCGGCCCTGATCGCGGTGCCGAAAACCGCACCGCAATGGAAGGATTGACTGGTCGACGGTCACGATGTCGACCTCGAGCAGGAGGACCGCCATGGACCAGTACGATCAGAGCAGCGACAGCACCGGCGCCGGCAACGACGACACCGCCAACGCCGAGAGCCCCGGCGCCACCGGGGATGCCCGCACGGTCCGCGCCGAACCGATCAACCCGGACGCCGTGCTGTGGTCCGCGTCAGCTGCCGACCGGGCCGGGCGACCGCTGCTGCTCATCCTGCACGGTTACGGCTCGCATGAGGGAGACCTCTTCTCCCTCGCCCCGCACCTGCCGCTGCATCCGGTCATCGCCGCTTTGCGCGCCCCGCTGGCGGCCGGACCGGGCTGGGCCTGGTTCCCGATCGGAGCGGCGGGGGCCAAGGTCAACCCCGGCTCGCCGAGCGCCGACGCCCTGGAGGCGGCGACCGCCGGAGTGCTCGAATGGCTGGACACCCTGCCGGAGCAGCCGTCATCCGTGGGCCTGCTCGGTTTCTCGCAGGGCGGCGCGATGGCGCTTCAGCTGCTGCGCCAGGCCCCCGACCGGTTCGACTTCGCGGTGCAATTGAGCGGCTTCGTGGGGCGCAGCACGCATACGGGCGACGAACGCCTCGCCGAACGCCGCCTGCCGGTGTTCTGGGGTCGCGGCACGGCGGACCCGGTCATCCCTCAGGATGCGATCGACCGCACGCAGGCCTGGCTGCCCGGCCACTCGACGCTCACCGAGCGCATCTATGAGGGCCTCGAACACTCCATCTCCGAGGCCGAGCTCGGCGAGATCGTCACGTTCCTGCGCGCACAGTACGCCGCGCCGGCCGCCTAGACGCGCCGGGACCGCGGCATCCGTTCGCCCGAACGAATTCGACGGAGATTTTGGCCAAAAAGGGCTCAAACGGGCGAAAAACGGTTCGCAGCGCGAAAATCTCCGTCGAATTGGTTAGACGGCGCGCCGATCAGAACAGGCCGGGCCGACAGGGGCCGGGCCGAGCGGGCTAGCGGCCGCGGCCGGCCTTCTCGTTCTGGGCCGCCTGGCGGGCGACGTGCGCGATCTTGCGTGCGCGCTCGGCGTCGCGGTCCTTGACGCGGATCTGTTCTTCGCGCACCTCGAACTGGGTGGCCCGCTCGGTGACCAGCCAGGTCGGCGGCTGCTGCAGCAGGGCCAGGATCTCGGCGCTCGTGAGCGGCTCGGTCACGTCGCCGCGGACGAGGCCGGAGATCGACACGCCCAGCTTGGCGGCGACGACCTGCTTGGGGTGCGGGCCGTTGGCGCGCAGGTCCAGCAACCAGGCGGGCGGGTTCGCCTCCAGCGCGGCCAGCTCGGTGCGCGAGATGGGTGCGGCCTGGAAATCCTCGGGTGCTGCTTCGAGCAGAATCCCGAGCTTCTGGGCCGCCGTGGAGGGCTTCATGGTCTGGGTCTTCTTCTCGGTCATCAGTCAAGCGTATAGCCTGAGAAGACCCGTATAGCCGTAAGAGCCTGTCGTTCCGGCGGAAGACACGATACGAGAGCCAGAAAGTATGAGGATGCCGGTGACCTTTTCCATTGCCTTCACCGCCGGTGTGACCCCCACCAAATGGACCCGGATCTGGGCCGATCGCAGGCCCGACCAGCCCCTTGAGGTCTTCCGCACCGACCCGTCCGAACAGGATGCGGTGCTGCGCGACGGCCGGGCCCAGGTGAGCCTGGTGCGCCTGCCCGTCGACGAAACCGACCTGAGCCTGATCGCCCTCTACCGTGAGATCCCCGTGGTCGTCGCGGCGAAAGACCATTTCATCGCCGACGCCGACAGCGTCGTCGTGGCCGACCTCGCCGACGATCACCTGCTCCAGGACCCGGACGCCGTGCCCGAATGGCGCGATGTCGCCACCGAGGTGCGCGACGGCACCCGCCGCCCCCTGCCGAAGATGCGCGACCTGGACGACACCATGGAGCAGGTCGCTGCGGGCGTCGGCATCGTCATCCTGCCCCATTCGCTGGCGCGACTGCACAGCCGCAAGGATGTCGTGTCCCGCCCGGTCGAGGACGTCTCGGAGAGCCAGGTGTCCCTGGCCTGGCTGACACGGGAGACCACCGAAGACGTTGAGGAGTTCATCGGCATCGTGCGCGGCCGCACCCGGGACAGCTCGAGGGTCGACACCGTGCCGGCCGGCGCCGAAAAGGTGCGGAAGGAAAAGAAGACCGACAAGGCCAAGGCGGCCGCGAAGGCCGTGCGGGTGGCCGCCGCGAAGGCCAAGCCCGTCACCAAGAAGGCCACCAGCGTGACCGGGCGCACCCGCAACACGCCGAGCCCCCGGGCCGGCAAGCGCCGCGGCGGCCGCTGACCCGCACGACCCCAAGCACGGAACCGCCGACCGCGGCCAAACCAGGTCACCGCAAACCACACACCTGAGATAGGCTCAGCCATCTGCCCTCAGTGCAGGCTGAAGACCCATTTCAGGCCAAGGAGCACGAGTGCCCGAACTCATCCGGTGGGTGTTGGTCCCGCTCATGCGTGCGTGGTCCGCGGCCACGACTCGCGACTACGCGGGCATCCCGCGTCCGACGGATGGCCAGCGCGCCCACTCCCCCGGAATCAACAGCGATCGCATCCTGATCTTCGGCAGCGGCCCCGCAGTCGGCTGGGGGGTGCTCAGTCACGACGTCGCCCTGCCCGGGTCGCTCGCGCGAGCCCTGTCCGCCCGCACCGGCCGGGGTACGGATGTCGATGTGGTCCCGAACCCGCACGTCACCATCCGAACGGCCCGGGCCGAACTCGACGGGCTGGGGCTCTGGCGGTACGACGCCATCGTCGTGAGCCTGGGCACGAGCGACGCCGTCAGCCTGATTCCCGCGCGGGTGTGGCAGCGGGAATTGACGGCGCTGCTGGACCGGATCGAACTGGAATCCTCGCTCACGACGAGGATCTTCGTGCTCGGCGTGCAGCCGATCCGGTCGATAGCCGCCTTCGATTCCCCCCTCGGCGCCGTGGCTGAGAAGAATGCCCGGTCCCAGAACGACATCAGTGCCTGGGTCTGCTCCCAACGCCCCCAGGCCCACTTCGTGCCGATGACGGCCAACCTGGCCGTGACGCCCGGGCGGGTGCGTACTGCGGCGCATTACAGCCGGTGGGCCGAACTCCTCGCCGCACGGATGGGGCCATCCCTCGACGCCGAACACCTCGAGGTCGACACGTCCGGCAACGGCCGTTCGAAGGCCCGTGACGCCGAGCAGCGCTCACCCGATCCGGGTCGCGCGATCGACCGGCTCGGCATTCTGGAAGGAGACCCGGACGCCAGGCTCGACCGGATCGTGGCCATCGCGAAGAGATCGTACGGCACCGCATCGGCCGCGCTCACCTTCATCGACGGCGACCGGCTCTGGGACAAGACGAACATCGGCCGGGCCCCGCGGGTCTTTCCGCTGGCAGGGTCGATCACGGCCATCGCGGTGAGCGAGCCCGGAGCGACGGTCGTGCCCGACGCTCAGGCGGAGGAGAGGTTTCGCGACCATCCCCTCGTGACGGGCGCCCCGCAGACCCGCTTCTACGCCGGGTTCCCGATCGAGGCAGACACCGGCGAGCGGATCGGCGTGCTCAGCGTGTTCGACCCGGAGCCCCGGCCCGCCGCCGACATCGACATCGTCCTGCTGCGCGAACTCGCCCTCCTGATCCAGGCGGAGCTGGGGCGCCTGCCGGACTAGCCGTGTCACACCGGGGCGACCGGCTGCCTGAGTACGGTCCGGAGCTTGGCGGGCTCGGTTCGGCGCGGGTCGCCGAGGTAGAGCTCGTGGTGCCGGCCGTTCATCCGCAGCCCGTGCTCGGCCAGGAACTCCCCGTGCAGGCCGGCGAGCGTGGGCGCCTCATCGGCGTAGGACCCGAGATGCAGCAGCTGCGCGCACAGGCCTTCGTCGAGGGCCTCCACCCGCACGCTCGCAAGGGCGGGCAGCTTCTTCTTCGCCCGGACCACCGCGATGGCGTCGGCGATGAAGGCATCCGTCACCCAGTCCGGCTGGCTGATCAGCATGGTCCACTGCCATCTCGCCTTCTCGCCGGCCGTGAAGACGGATGCGTCGTCGGCGTACCAGAGGCCCTCGAGCGGTGCCACGACCAGGTCCTGGCCGAGGGTGCGACGGCCGGCGAACTTGATCGCGTAGGCGACCGCGTAGAGCGCCTCGACGGCCTCGGCATAGGCGGGCGCGGTGGCCGGGTCGCCGCTGCCGTCGGCCGCGATGAAGCGCTGCGCGGGCACCTCGATCAGCTCCCAGTCGCGATTCGCGGGGGCGTAGAACGGCTTCAGCACGCGTTTCACGTCCCACGGGCCCGCCCCGGCCGGCGCGGTGTTGCGGGGCGAGCGCAGCTGTCCGGTGCGGCGGTCGGTGCGAAACGGCACTTCGCCGCTCATTCTGCGGTCCCACCCGACGCTGCGGCATCCTGCGGCGCCGCGTTCTGCGGCGCCGCGTTCTGCAACACCGAGAGGATGTTGCCGGCCGGGTCGGTGAACCAGGCGACCTTCGGGTCCCCGTTCCGGGAGACGCCCGCCGCGTCCTGGTCCATCCCCTCGTAGCGTTCGAATGCGACTCCCCGGGCCGTGAGCTCGGCCACCGCGGCGTCGATGTCCTCCACCACGAAGTTGAGGATGGTGAAGACGGCCGGCACGTGGTCCGGCTTCGGGTAGACGATCACCTCGGCCCCGCCGGGCAGGCGCAGGCGCAGCGGGCCCATGGCGTCATCCGTCACCTCGAGCCCGAGCGTCTCACCGTAGAAGCGGCGTGCGGCCGCCAGCTCGGGAACGGCGAATCCGCCGAACGCGTGCACGATTCCAATACTCATGTCAGGACTCCAGTCATCGAGGGCGGCCGGATGTCGGCCGGATGCGGCATCAGCGGGAGCTGATCGAGGCGAACTTGCGGATGCACAGCGGCACGAAAACGACCAGCATGACCGTGACCCCGATCAGGACCGTGGTGATCGGGTTCTGCAGGGTCCAGATGTCGGGAACCGGGGCGGTGCCCTCGTTGCCGAACAGCTCCCGGGCCGCCTGCACGAGCGCGGACACCGGGTTCCACTCGGCGAAGATGCGCAGCGGGTCGGGCAGGGTATCGCTGGGGACGAAGGCGACCGAGACGAAGGTCAGGGGGAACAGGATCAGGAAGGACGCGTTGTTGATCACCTCCGGTGACTTCACGCTCATGCCGAGCAGCGCCATCACCCAGCTGAAGGAGTAGCTGAACAGCAGCAGCAGCCCGACCCCGGCGAAGAACTCCGCCGGGGACGAATTCACCCGCCAACCGACGAAGAGCCCGGTGGCCATCATGATCACCATCGAGATCGTGTTCAGCAGCAGGTCGCCGTTGGTGCGTCCGATCAGCACGGCGGACGAGCTCATCGGCAGGCTGCGGAACCTGTCGATGATTCCCTCCTTGAGGTCCTGCGCCATCGCGGAGCCGGAGAAGGTCGACCCGAACACGACGGTCTGCGCGAAGATGCCGGCCATCAGGAACTGCACGTAGTCGGTGCCCTGCACGGAGATCGCGCCGCCGTAGACCTGGCTGAACAGCAGCACGAACATGATCGGCTGGATCACCGCGAAGACGAGCACGTCCGGGGACCGCTTGATCTTGATCAGGTTGCGCTTGGTCACCGTCCAGCCGTCGGAGTACCAGAGGGCGAGCGGGTTCCAGGCCGCCAGGCTGCCGGCGGCGCTCATTTCGACTTCTCCAATTCGCCGTCCTCCGCCGCGTCGGCGGCCCGGTCGGCCTTGTGCCCGGTGAGCTTCAGGAACACGTCGTCGAGGGTGGGCCGGCGCATCCCGGCGTCGTGCAGACGGATGTTGGCGGCGCCCAGTTCGGACAGGACATGCTTCAGCGCGTGGGGCCCGTCGATCACCGCGACCTCGAGTCCGCGGCCGTCGCTGGTCGACGTCGGCACACCCGCGCCGTACCGGGCCAGGATCTCCCGGGCCGCGGGGCCATCGTCACCCTCGACCAGGGCCAGCTCGAGCCGGTGCCCGCCGATCTGGGCCTTGAGCTGGTCCGAGGTCCCTTCGGCGATCACCCGGCCGTCATCGATCACGACGATGTCGTCGGCGAGCTGATCGGCCTCTTCGAGGTACTGGGTGGTCAGCAGAACCGTGGTGCCGTCGGCGACCAGACGCTTGATCACAGCCCAGAGCGCGATCCGGCTGCGCGGGTCGAGCCCGGTGGTCGGCTCGTCGAGGAACAGCACCTTCGGGTTGATCACCAGCGCGCCGGCCAGGTCGATCCGCCGGCGCATGCCGCCGGAGAACCCCTTGACCGGGCGGTTCCCGGCCGCGGTGAGTTCGAACAGGTCGATCAGTTCCTGGGCGCGACGCCGGGACGCGGTACCGCCGAGGTGATAGAGCCGGCCGACCATTTCGAGGTTCTCGAAACCAGTCAGGTTCTCGTCGACGGCCGCGTACTGGCCCGAGACGCCGATGATGCGCCGCACGGACTTCGGGTCGGCGGCCACGTCGATGCCGTCGACAAAGGCGGTGCCGGCATCCGGTCGAATCAGGGTGGTCAGCATCTTCACGACCGTGGTCTTGCCGGCGCCGTTGGGCCCCAGCAGCGCCTTCACGCTGCCGCGGGGCACGGACAGGTCCAGTCCGGCGAGCGCCCGCACGGGCCCGGACTTGGAACGGTAGGTCTTGGTCAGGCCAGTGGCCTCGATGATGGTCATTCGGTTGATCCCTGCCTGGTCGGGGGCGACACACGAGGTGGAAACGCGGTGAACCACAGACTCAACATTTTAACCACCCGCACCGGCTTCGACAATGACCGATCCGGGCAATAAACGGATGCGACGGCGGTCGCCGCCCGCGCGCACCGGCACCCCCGTGACTATGGTGTGCTCATGGATCAGGCGCGCTGGGACAGGCTCGTGCAGTGGCCGCTGCTCGCCGCATCCGTGCTCTTCCTGCTCAGCTACAGTTGGCGCGTGCTGGCCGACCTCGACGGCCCCCGGTACACGCTCACGTTCGCCATTCTGGTGCTCGCCTGGCTGGTGTTCCTGGCCGACTACCTGGTCAACCTCTATCTGGCGCCGCAGCGCGGACGCTGGTTCATCACCCATCTGTTCGACCTGCTGGTGGTCTTCCTGCCGGTCCTCCGGCCGCTTCGCCTGCTCAGACTGGTCACGATGCTGCCGGTGTTCCAGAAAACCCCGGGCTCGGCCGTTCGGTCCCGGGTCGGCCTCTACCTGGTCGGGGCGTCCAGCCTGCTGATCTGCATGGGCGCGCTGGCGGTGCTCGACGCGGAGCGGGCCTCGCCCCGCGCGAACATCACCACCATCGGCGATTCCGTCTGGTGGGCGTTCGTCACCGTGTCGACGATGGGCTACGGAGACTACTTTCCCGTCACCGGTGTCGGAAGGCTCATCACGGTGGGGCTGATGCTCGGCGGCGTCACGCTGGTCGGTGTGATCACGGCGACCCTGGCCTCCTGGATCATCGACCGCATCGCCGCCGTCGGCCAGGACCAGCGGTCCCGAGCGGGCAAGCACTAACCAATTCGACGGAGATTTTGAGTTAAAACCACGTTTCCGGCCGGTTTGGGCCCGATTCCGGCAAAATCTCCGTCGAATTCGTTCCGCGACGATGGTCCGGCGGCAGCGGCAGCGGCAGCGGCAGCGGCAGCGGCAGCGGCAGCGGCAGCGGCCCGAAGGCGGGTACGACTAGCGCAGCCGCACGAGTTCCGTCAGGTCGTCCCTCGGCAGCTCGTCGACCACGGCCGACACCGCCATCGAGTGCAGGAGCACCCCGCCGCCGATGGTGGTGAGAAACGCCGTGTCTGCGGCGTCGCGGCCCGTCGCGATCCGCACCAGCGACTGCCGGGGCGCCAGCAGGGTCGCGTCGACCACCTGCCAGGCGTCGTCGACGAAGGCCTCGGCCACGGCGCGGAAGTCCATTGGCGCCAACCCGGGCGCGTAGACGGAGACCAGCCGAGCGGGCACGTCGCGCGCCCGCAGCAGCGCCACGACCAGGTGGGCGTAGTCCCGGCAGACGCCCCGGCGGGCCAGCAGGGTGCGCACGGCGCCATCGGTCGGCAGTCTGGCCCCGGGCACGTAGCTGAGCTTCTGCCCGACCCACGACGTCACCCCGTGCAGCAGGTCGGCCCCCTCGAGCCCGGCGAATTCGGCGTGGGCGGTGGGACCGAGGCTGTCGGACTCGCAGTAGCGGCTCGGCCGCAGGTACCGCACCAGGTCGATGTCGGCCCCTGGCGACGGATGCGCCGGGCCGGCCAGGTCAGCGTGGTAATCCACCTCGACGGGGCCCGCTGCCACCTCGGCCAGATGCAGGCGGGTGCCGTGCTCGTCGGTGACCTCCCGAACCGGCACCTCGGCGCCACCCTGCATGACACTGAGGAGCTCGACCCGGTCGGCAGCGGCACCGGCAGCGTCGGCCGCACCGGCCGCACCGGCCGCGCCGACTGATTCCCGCGATGCGGTCGGGCCGCCCGCCACGGCGATGGACAACACGAGGCGTGCGGGCGCCAGGGCCTCGAGCGAGAGGTGCGCGGCCACGGTGCGTTTCATGCCTCGATCCTGACACGGCGCCGTGCGTGACGGCCACTCCGCGGCCGCAGCCACTGGCGAGGTGCCCGGCGCGGGGCCACACTGGCCGCATGCTGGGTGAACTGAACGAGCCTGAGATCGACGCTGTGCTGCGCCAGGCCGTGGTCGGCCGAATCGGCTGCCACGCCGAGGGCTGCACCTATATCGTGCCGATCTCCTACGCCTACGACGGTGACGCCGTGTACGGCCACAGCGCATCCGGAAGCAAGGTGCAGATGATGCGGGCGAACCCGTCGGTCTGCTTCGAGGTCGAGGAGGTCGACGATCTCGCGAACTGGCGCAGCGTGATCGGCTGGGGCAGCTATGAGGAATTGACCGGTGAGGATGCCGCGGCCGGGATGCGGGTGCTGCTGACCCGGTTCGCGCCGCTGGTCACGAGCGTCACCGCCGAGCCGCACCTGGGCCCGGACGGCACCGTTCTGCCGGGCCCGGCACCGGAGCCGAAATCGGTGCCCAAACCGGGGCCCGGGCCCCGGCCGAAGCCGGGTCCCGGGACATCCGTGCTGCCCCCGGACCACGCCGCCGCGGGGTCATCCCCGCACGCCGTGATCTACCGGATCCGGCTGACCGAGAAGACCGGCCGGTTCGAGAAGGCCTGAGTTCGAGAAGGCCCGAGTCGGAGAAACCCGCGGGGCCTACGCCTTGCCCGCGGCGAGGATATCGACGACGAACACGAGCGTGTCGGTGCCCGTGATCCCGGCCTGGGTCTGTCCCGCATCACCGTAGCCGAGCGCCGGCGGGATGATGATGACGACCTGGGAACCGACCGTCTGGCCGACGAGGCCCTGGGCGAACCCGGGAACGACGCTGCTCAGTGACATCGGGGTCGGTCCGCCCTTGCCCCAGGACTGGTCGAACACCTTGCCGCTGGACCAGACGACGCCCGAGTACTGCACGGTCACGGTCGCCCCCTCCGCGACCTTGCGGCCGTCGCCCTTCTTCAGCACCTCGGTCTTCAGGTCGGCTGGGGCGTCGGCCTTGGGGATGGTCACGGTCGGGGCGCCGTCCTTGGCCAGCGCCACGGTCGGGAAGCCGTCCTGGGGCTTCTGGTCCTTGCCGCTGGCGCGGGTCGGGATCTGGCCCTTGACGTCGATGACGAAGATGATGTTGTCCTTGGCGCCGACCTTGAGGTCCGCGTTTCCGGCACCGCCGAAGGCGTCAGCCGGCGGCGAAACGACGGCGACACGCGCTCCGTAGTTGGAGCAGGCCACGCCCTTGATGATGGCCGGGAAGACGCCCGACTTCTCGTCGAGGGTGATGGAGGCGCCGGCGGCGTCACCGTAGCCGCCGGCGTTCATCTTCTCGCCCGTGGTCGCGTTGTAGACCGCGAAAGCGAGTTCGACGACGTCGCCGGTCTTCACGGCGCCACCCTTGCCCTCGGTGATGACGCTGCGTTCGGTGGTCTTCGTGCTCAACGGCTTCGAGAATTTCACCGTGGGTTCCGCGTTGGCCTTCCCGGCGACCTTGACGGAATCCGAGACCTTCCCGGAATCGGTGCAGGAGATCGACGACGCGCCGGCCGCCTTGTCGGTCGAGGGAGAGGCGCTGCAGCCCGCGAGCGCGAGAACGGCGACGGTGGCAACGGAGATGAGGGCAGGAAGTTTACGCACGCTGATCTTTCTATTCGTCAAAGCCTGGTGTGGCTGGATTGAGGCGGGTTGGAACAGCCGCCCAACGCCGGGCCTTCGCCAGTATGCCGGAACGACATCTGTACCGGCTGAGTCCCCGGGTCAGAGGCCCTCGGCGATCGCCGCGGTGGCGAGGAGCCACGCCTCCCTGGTGCGAGGGTCGAGAGCGTCGATGTTGAGCGATCCGCCGGCGACGAGGGCGGCGTCATAGGGAACGTCGACCACCGCGCGGGTCAGCTGGCTGAAGTGGTCGTGCAGCCGTTTGGACAACTGGTGGTCCGCCGTCTTGGCCGGCGACGCGAGGATGGTGACCGCCTGCGCGACCTTGTCGGCGTGGCCCTTCTGTCGCAGCCCGTCCAGCAGGGCGGCCGCCCCGTAGGCGGTGTCCTCGCGGATCGTCGAGACGACGACGAGCTGGTCGGCCGTTTCGACGGCCGCTTCCCAGTTGGAGGCCCGCATGTTGTTGCCGGTGTCGATGATGAGCACGCGGTAGAACCGGCTCAGGGCAGCGTGCAGTTTGCCGAAGGCCACGTCGTCGATGCTGGCCGCTCCGGCCGGATCGAGGTCGGAGGCGAGGGCGTCGAACCGGGCATCGCCCTGGTTGCGCACGTAGTTGTCGAGGTCGCCGACGCGGGCGGAGCTCGAATAGGCGAAGTTGTCCAGGTCGCGCAGCAGGTCGACGGCGGTGTTGGTGTGCGAAGCGGTCTGTGCCCGCACACCGAGTGTGCCCATGGTCTCGTTGTTGTCCCAGGCGAGCGTGTACCCACCGCGATGGATGCCGAAGGTCGCCGCGATCAGGAGAGTGGCCGTCGTCTTGTGCGCGCCGCCCTTGGGGTTGAGCACGACGATGGTGCGCGGACCGACCAGCCGGCGCTGCACCGAGGCCACGGCGGCGCGGTGCGCCATCTCCGCGCCTCCCGGAGCCGGGGACACCACGCCGCCGGTCAGGCGGCGAACCGTTCCCTGCCAGCCCAGAATCGCCGGGCCGGCCACCATCGCCGGACGGGAGTTCATGAAATCGGAGAGATTGGGGCCCGCCTCGTCGCCGGAGACGCCATTCGAGGAAGCCGGGGCAGCCGGGGCAGCCGGCACCAGCCCGATGAAGGCCGAGGCAGAGCGGGGAACGCTGTGCGCGTCGGCCTCGGAGCCGAGGTCGAGGTCTGAGTCGAGGTCTGAGTCGAGGTCCGAGTCCTTGAGGTCCGAATCCAGGTCGGTCGACGGATCGAACATGAGGTTCTCGAACGGCTGGACCATGACGGATTCGAACGGGTCGGCCGGTCGGGCCGGCACGAAGTCCGCCTGGGAGGCCTCGAGCACGACAGCATCCAGGGGCGCCGGCTCGGAGCCGGTCAGGTCGCGGTCGGGCGCGTCGGCGTCGGTCTCGTGAGCGTCCGTCGCGTCAGTATCCGTCGCGTCAGCATCCGTCGGGAACCCGTCACTCGCACCGAGGGTGTCGGCCTCGAGGAACAGGGCCTCGATGTCGGCGTGGGGCGTGGCGTTCGCCATGTCGGCACGGTACGGTTGCGGCGAGGCAACCACGTCGATCACCATGGTCCCGGTCGGCTCGGCCGGATCGGCCGGATCGGCCGGATCGGCCGCGGGAGCAGGCGGGTTGGTGACCCCGAACGAGCGGGCGGCGGCGGCCGCGGGCTTCGGGATGAAGGCGCCGTCGGATTCCACGTCCCCGTCAGGGTGCACGATCAGTGGCGACTGGCCCTGCTCGTCCTCGGCGGTCAGGCGCACCGGACGGCCGACCTTGAGGGCGGCATCCGTGACCCGGTTGATGATCTCCTCGCGAACGCCGGCCTCGTCGGCGGCGACGATGTGCTGGCTCACGCCATCGATGGTGAGGTCCCCCGTGCCGTCGCTGCGGATCATCGCGCGGATGCGCGGGAGTTCGGATACGTTCTGCTTCATTTCGGCCTTATTTCCGTCGAGCTCAGCTCATCAGCGTGAGCACGTCGAAGATCCATCGAGCGTGCCGCCCCCAGCCTAACGGGGCAAGACGTGCTACCCCTCGTTCGGGCGGCGGTGCGGCCCGAGCCCGACAAACGATTCCCAGCTGGTTGGCATCCTGCGAAAGCATCACGAAATCAAGGATTTGTGCCCCGGACTCTTGCCGGGACCGCCGGTCGTGGCTCACCCTTAAGTGATGAAAGACACCGACTGGGTTTCGATCGCGTACTGCCGGGACTGCGGGGTCTACGGCACGGCCACCATCCGCGATGACCACAATTTCGTCTGGCCGGAGATCGTGCACGAAACCGACTGCCAGCTCGCTCGACACGGGGACATCAAGGAGATGCACTCGTGGTCCCCCAGTGCCCGGCCCGCCGCCGCGGCACCCTCCGGCCTGCTGGCCTGAGCCTCGCCGGTCCCGGCCGGGTCCCGGTTCGCCGGGAACCGAAGCCGGGAAAGCGTCAGGCGGCGTGCGGAGCCTGGCCGGTGTATCCGGACCAGCGAATGGCGTTCCGGCCGGCCCGGGTGGCGTGGGTGTCGTCGTGGCCGTTCTGGCGCCGGCACTCGACCAGGTCGTTCGCCGGGGTGATGTGCGGGTCACGGCACGAGTTCGCATAGCTGGTGTAATCGGTTTCGAGAAGGAGTTCGTCGTCGGTCATGGCTGCGTGTTTCCTGGTTCTGCCGCTGCGTTTCCGCTTCGGTGGTTCTGGTGGTTCACCCGGTTTTCAGCGGGCCAGTCGTCACTCCGCGCTGGTGATCCTGCTCCGTGCAGGGCCGTGCGAGGCTGGTTCTGTTTTTGACAGCGTACGGGGGTGAGTCGCGATTGCCAGCACGAACCCGAGCATTGGTCACTTCCGTTACCGAATTGGTGGCGGCGGCCCGATCAGACCGTCGCGACGGATGCGCTCTACTGCTCCAGCTCGAGGTGCAGGTCGCGCAGCATCATCTTCATGACCTTGCCCGTGGCCGTGCGGGGCAGCGTCTCGACGAACTGCACGTCGTCGGGAACCTTGAAGCTCGCGATCAGGTAGCGCGTGTGCGTCAGCAGGTCGACGGCCGTGGCGGCGTGGTCGGGCCGGAGCACCACGTAGGCCTTGGGACGCTCGCCCCACTTCTCATGCGGGATGCCTACCACGGCCACGTCGAGCACGGTCGGGTGCGAGAGCATCGCATTCTCCACCTCGATCGAGGAGATGTTCTCACCGCCGGAGATGATGATGTCCTTGGCCCGGTCCCGCAGCTCGAGGTAGCCGTCGGGGTGCATCACGCCCAGGTCACCGGTGTGGAACCAGCCGCCCCGGAACGCCTCGGCGGTCGCCTGCGGATCCCGGTAGTAGCCGAGCATGACGTTGTTGCCGCGCAGCACGATCTCCCCGATCGTGACCCCGTCCTTCGGCACGTCGACCATGAACTCGTCGACCACCCGGGCGCTCTCGGCCTGCAGCATCCCGACGCCCTGGCGCGAGATCCTTCGGGCACGCTCATCGGCGGGCAGGTCGTCCCACTCCGGCTGGTATTCGCAGATCGTGTACGGCCCGTAGACCTCGGTCAGCCCGTACACGTGCACGACGTTCACCCTCAGCCGCTCCAGCTGCTCGATCACACTGGGCGCGGGCGGCGCCCCGGCCGTGGTGATGCTGAGCGGCCGGTCCAGCTCGTGCGCCTGGGGGGCGTTCGCGATCAGGCTGCACACCGTGGGGGCGCCGCAGAGATTGGTGATGCCGAGCGTGTCGATGGCGCCCCACACGCTGTCGGCGCGCACGGCGCGCAGGCACACGTGGGTCGCCCCGGCCGCGGTGACAGCCCAGGGCGTGCACCAGCCGTTGCAGTGGAACATCGGCAGGGTCCACAGGTACACGGATGCGCTCGTGAACGAATTGTGGAAGACCTCGCCGAACGAGTTGAGGTAGGCACCGCGGTGCGAGTACACAACCCCCTTGGGCTTGCCGGTCGTGCCGGACGTGTAGTTGATGGTGAGCGGCGCCCGCTCGTCGTCGACGTCCCAGCGCAGCGGCCGGGCATCCGTCAGGGCGGCGGCGTCGCCGTCGGCCAGGAAGGACTCGAGGGTCTGCTGGCCGAAGTCCAGCCCGCTCGCGGCGAGACCGAATTCGGCGTCGGCCATCTCGATCACGCCGCGAAGGAACTTCGAGGACGGCCGGGCGTCGCCGACCGTGGCGGCCAGCTCGGCGTCGACGAACAAGAGTGACGCCTCGGAGTGTTTGAGCACGTACTCGATCTCGGGCCGGGCCAGCCGGGAGTTGAGGGCCACCAGGATTCCGCCGGCCAGGGGCACGGCGAAGTGCGCGATCAGCATCTCCGGCACGTTCGGGGCCAGGAACACGACCCGGTCACCCGGTGCGATGCGGGCACGGATGCCCCGCGCCATCCGTTCGGCCGCCGCCTTGAACTCGGTGTAGCTGTAGCGGCGGCTGCCGTAGAGGATGG
Source organism: Cryobacterium sp. TmT2-59 (assembly GCF_004403545.1). Lineage (NCBI taxonomy): Bacteria > Bacillati > Actinomycetota > Actinomycetes > Micrococcales > Microbacteriaceae > Cryobacterium > Cryobacterium sp. TmT2-59. The sequence continues at coordinate 55,510 of NZ_SOGM01000019.1, forward strand.
CGTCCTTGTTCGGGTAGACCTCCGCCGACCGCTGCAGGAATCGCAGCGGGGTGAGCGGGGAATCGTTGGCTAGCCCGGCTGCGGGCTCGAGCGTCGTCATCTGTTCAAACATGGGGACTCCCTTGTCCGTCGTTTGGTGCGCGTGTCGTGCGAGAGATTCGTGCCGGCAGAGCGAAATCGGCAGAGCAAATCGCCGAGCGAAGTGCGGTGAAGCGCGGTGAAGCGCGGTGAAGCGCGGTGAATCAGCGGAAGGCGCTGATCCCGGTGAGGTCGCGCCCGATCAGGAGGGACTGCACGCTTTCGGTGCCCTCATAGGTGTGAATGGACTCGATGTCGGCCAGGTGCCGGATGACGTGGTTCTCCAGCAGGATGCCGTTGCCGCCGAGCATGTCGCGGGCGATGGCCGCGATCTCCCGCGCGGCGCGGGTGTTGTGGTACTTCGCCAGCGACGCCTGGATCGGCCGCAGCGTGCCGGCGGCGTCGAGTTCGGCGAGGCGCAGGCAGTGCAGCTGCATCGACGTGAGCTGGGACAGCATGATGGTCAGGCGCTCCTGCACCAGTTGGAAGCCGGCGAGCGGCTTGCCGAACTGGATGCGCTGGGTCGAGTAGTTCAGGGCCGCCTCGAAGACGGCGGTCGCGTGGCCGAGAGCGGACCACGCCACCCCCAGCCGTGTCGCGAACAGCACCGCGGAGGCATCCTTGAACGTGCGGGAACCGGGCAGGACGGCGTCGAGCGGCACCCGCACGTCGTCGAACCAGATCCGGGCCTGATGGATGGCGCGCAGCGATCCCTTTCCGGTGATCGCCTCCGCGCGATAGCCGGGGGTGTCCTGCTCGACCAGGAAACCGCGCACGTTACCGTCGTCGTCCCTGGCCCAGACGACGGTCACGTCGCCGACCGAGCCGTTGCCGATCCACTTCTTCTCTCCGTTGATGACCCACTCGTCGCCGTCGCGGTGCGCCGTGGTCTCCAGGCCCACCGAGTCGGAGCCGTGGTCCGGCTCGGTCAGGGCGAAGGCCCCGAGTTTCTCGGCTCGGGCGAGCGGCACCAGCCACTGTTCCTTCTGCGCATCGCTGCCGAACAGGGCGATGCTGCGCAGGGCCAGTCCGCCCTGGACCGCGACCACCGTGCCCATCGAGCCGTCGCCGCGGGAGATCTCCATGTTGACGAGGCCGGCGGCGAGCGGCGACATCTCGGTCAGGCCCGGGCCCTCGACCCCGTCGGTGAGCAGGTCGAGTTCGCCGAGCCGGCGGGCCAGGTGGATCGGGTATTCGGCCTTGTCCCAGGCCTCGGTCAGTTCGTCCAGCGTCTCCGTGGCGAACGTGCGGGCGCGGTCCCAGAAGGCCCGGTCGGCGGCGGGCACGTCGGCGAACACACCGTAGTAGTCGGTGTCGAGGGGCATGGAGACGTCGTAGTCGGGCACGGTTTCCCTTTCGTGGAGGACAGGCGAGGGGTTCAGCGGGTGGCCACGGTGGCCACCCCGGCCGGGTGGAAGAGGACGCCGTGCGCGGACATCGAGGCCCCCGACCGGTCGAGCAGCGGGGTCAGCCCGCCGGTGTGGTGCGGGTAGTTGGCCCCGAGGATCATGCAGGCGTCGATGTCGGCGGCCGTCTGCACGGTGCCCTCGGCGAGCATCCGCCCGGCTTCGTCGGCGAGGCCGTGCAGCAGGTGCCGGCGCACGTCCGCCTGGCTGCCGGGCACGACCGGACGTGCGTCGACGGGCGGCAGGATCTCCGCGACGGCCGCGGCGGCCGCCGGCGTGAGCACGCCGTCGGGGCCGACGTAGCTGGGCAGCGAGAGCTGCACGATCCGGCGCAGGCTCGGGCTGACCGTGAACCGGTCGGCGAAGCCCTGCTCCATGGTGTCGAGAATGTGCAGCTGCACGGCCGGGCCGATGTGACGGATGAGGGCGAGCGGCGTCATCGGGAAGCCGTCGCCGACGAGGGCGGTGTCCACGAGTTGCGCGTCCGCACCGGCATCGATCAGGGCGAGCGCGTCGCTGAACCAGCGGGTGATCAGGCGGTTGACGACGAACCCGGACGAGTCGGCCACGAGCACGGCCGTCTTGCCCAAGCGGCCGGCGAGGGTGAAGGCCGCCTCGACGGTCTCCTGGCTGGTGTCGGGCGCCCGCACGATCTCCACCAGGGGCAGCACGGCGACCGGGTTGAAGAAGTGGAACCCGACCAGGCGTTCCGGGTGGAGCAGGTGTGCGCCCTGGTCGGCGATCGAGAGCGAGGAGGTGTTGGTGAGCAGTAAAGCGCCCGGTTTCACGACCGCCTCGATCGAGGCCCAGACGTCCCGTTTGACGGTCAGGTCTTCGAAGACCGCCTCGATCACGATGTCGCAGCCGGACAGGTCGGCCACGTCGGTCGTGCCGCTGATCAGGGCGGAGACGCGGGCGCTCTGCGCATCCGTCATCGTGCCCCGGGCGACGGCCCGTTCGAGCTGGTCGGCGATGCAGTCGATGGCCTGGCTGACCCGGTCGGGCGTGAGGTCGGTGATCAGCACGGGGACGTCGAGGCGCTCGGCGAAGACGAGCGCGAGCTGGGTGGCCATGCGCCCGCCGCCGACCACGCCGACCGCGGCGGCCGACTCACCGGACCCGCCGTGGCGGCTGCGCTTACGGGCGGCCTGCAGGGCATAGAAGGCGTAGATGCTGGCCCGGCACTCGTCGCTGTAGAGCAGCGTGCCGAACGCGGCGATGGTCTCGGCCGCGACCGGGTCGCCGCCGCCGGCGAGCCGCTGCTCCGTGCGGGTGGAGGGTCCGGCGTGGGCTGTACCGGCGGTGCCGGCGGCGGACCCGCGGGTCTCGGCGGCCGTTCGGGTGCCGGCCTGCCAGGTGGTCAGAAGGGTGAGTGCGGCGTCGACGGCCGGGATGGCCCCGGGGATCCGCCTGGCCACGGCGGCGCGCACGTCGGCCGGGTCCCACGAGGCGGGGCGCGATCCGGGCCGTGCCACGGATGCCGCGGCGGTCGCGGCCGCCGTCGGGGCGGGGGTCTCCGTTCCGGCCAGCACCTCCGCCGCCCAGGCGAGGGAATCCGTGACGAAGTCCTCGTCGCCCAGGACCACATCGACCAGGCCTCGCCGCAGGGCCTCTCCGGCGGCGAGGTGTCGCCCGGACAGCGACCGGGTGACCGCGATGTCGGCGGCATCCGCGACCCCGATCAGCTCGCTCAGCGAGGAGAGGCCGCCCCAGCCGGGCACCAGCCCCAGCCGCACCTCGGGCAGGCCGATGCTACGGGCGGAGCGGGCCACGGTGCGGTAGTCGGCGCGGAGTGCGAGTTCGAGGGCGCCGCCCAGGGCCGTGCCGTTGATGAAGGCGAAGGTCGGCAGGCCGAGCCGGCTGATCCGGTCCAGCACCGAGTAGCCCTCGCGGGCGATGCGTTCGCCGTCTGACCGGGAGGTGGCGAACCGGAACGGGCCGAGATCGGCGCCGGCCCCGAAGATGGCCCCCTCGCCGGTGAAGGCGACGGCGTCCACCTGGCCGGCGTCGAGCGAGTCCACCGCGTCGCGCAGGGCCGTGAGCGCGTCCCAGGTCCAGGAGAGGAGTGCGCCGGGAGGAGGGCTGAAGGCCACCAGGGCGAATCGGCGGCCACCGACGGTTCGGTTGCTGACGTCGACTTGTGTGCTCAGCCCATTGTGCACGGTGCCCCCTTGCGCCGGTCATGAAATGCGTAAGTACAAGTTGTACCTGAGACTCAGTCTCAGGTCAAGTGATACTCAGTCTCACGCCGAGGGCGCTACGGAGGCGGAACGGAGCTGCGCCTCGATGGCGCGGGCCACCGCGCCCGGCGGTGTGGCCGCCGGGAAAACGGCGACGATCACGGCATCCGTCTGCGTTTTGCCACGGCCGTTCGCGACCCCATCCGGGTGGAACAGACGACTGACTTCCGCCAGCTCGGCATCCAGCGCGTCGGTCCCGACCTGCTCGGCGCCGCGGATCAGCCGGCGCAGAACGTAGTTGTGCGTGGCCGTCACTGCGGCCGCGAATCGAATCGTCGTCAGGGCCGGAACATCGGGGACTGCGGCGCGGAGATAGCTGGCGAAAATGCGTTCGTACCGGATCGCCATGATGGTTTCCCGGTCTCGCAGCACGGGGGTCTGCCGCACCACCTGGTCCCGGATGCGCACGATCTCCAGGCGTTCGCGGAACCGCTTGAAGACCATGGTGGCGGCCTCGGTGACGGCACGCCAGGGATCGTCGTGCGGGGCCGTGAAGTAGGCGCCGATCAGCGCGATCAGTTCATCGTGGTCGGCGAAGATCACATCGTCTTTCGAGCGGAACTGCCGGAAGAAGGTGCTGCGGGAGACCCCCGCCGCCTCGGCGATGTCCACGGTGCTCGTCGCCTCATAGCCCTGCTCGAGGAACAGGCGCACGGCGATATCGGCGACAGCCACCCGGGAGAGCGGTCGGTGCTGCCGGGACGCGTCGGCAGGAGGGGAGGATCCCTCGGGAAGTACGGACATAGTCTGGCGAAATTAGCACGGAACTCCCGGGTTCCGCGGAGCCTAGACCGGGCGGCGCCTTCCGGGCATTCTGGGACGGACGACGGGAGCAGCATGTCCATATCTGATCGAGGCGTCCACCCTCCGGCCCACCGCGCGCCGGTCGAGGGCCGTCGCATGGTTCGTTACGCGTGGATCTGCGTGGCGGTGCTGCCGGTCTCCTTCGTCGCGGCCATGATCCTCGGCGACGCCCTGCTCAGCCTCCAGGGCTACGACAGCGGCACGGAATCGCCGATCCCGATCGGAGTCCTGCTGCTGGCCGGTATTCCCGCCGTGCTGGTCCTGATCGCGCCGACCGTCCCGGCGATGTGGTTCGGCTTCCGGGCGCGGCGCCTGGGCGCGTCCTCCGGCCTCATCCCGGCCGTGATCGGGGCGACGGTGCTGGCCTTCGGCGTTCTCACGAACACACTTCCCCTCCTGTTCAGCAGGTGAGCCGCCGGCTGGAGCGCACTCCCCGGAAACCCACTCTGGTCTCGGGCGCGAATCCGGGGTAACGTTTCGGGCAGCCTGTCATGCACCCTCGTCGCCATTCACGGACCCGGAGGGGTTGGACAGGACATCCGGTGCGCTGACTCTCACGTTTCTTCTCGCCTGAGAGCGCTCCCCCCCAGCACTGTGACGCAGTCCAAAAGAAGAAGGTCGGCATGGAGTTCAGTCCCCCCTGCGTGAAGAAGGCATGCCACGGGCGGATGCGCACGCGCGCTCCAGCCGGCGAGACGCTGGCGGATGAGGAAATCTGGTTCCAGTGCGAGGAATGCGGCACCGAGAAGCACTCCACGAACCTCGGCGCCCACGACGCCCGCTAGAAGCCCGCAGCCCCGTCTGCACCGACCATGTCCCCGACCACGTCTCCGGCGTGAACGAATTCGACGGAGATTTTGGCTCTCCTGTCGTAACCGTGGGTTAAACCCGGCCGGGGAGCACTGGTTTGTGGCCGCCGAGGCTGAGCATGGCGAGGGCGATGAGGG
>NZ_SOGM01000045.1:0-38140 GCF_004403545.1 Cryobacterium sp. TmT2-59
AGTTTCTTTCCTTGACAGTCAGAAACCTAGACAGGAAGCGGCGTGCGGCCGTTAAGGCGCTCCGAAAGACCCACAGATGCAGCAGGAGAGCCAAAATCTCCGTCGAATTCGCTCGGGGACGGGGACGGGGACGGGGCCGGGGACGGAGACGGCCGCGGACGGCGGGTGAGGCTAGGAGTCGAGGGCCGCGAACCGCTCGATGTCGGACTCGGTGCCGGAGACGATGATGAGGTCCTGGTCGGTGACGACCGTCTTCTCCGTGGCGTAGGTGAACGGCCGGCCGGGGCTCTTCACGCCGACGACGGTGACGTTGTACTTCTGGCGCAGGCCGGATTCGGTCAGGTTGAGCCCCCGGATCGGCTTGGGCGGGATCATCTTGACCAGGGCGAAGTCGTCGTCGAACTCGATGAAGTCGAGCATCCGGCCCGAGACCAGGTGGGCGAGGCGCTCGCCGGCCTCCGCCTCGGGGAAGACGACGTGGTTGGCGCCGATCCGCTCGAGAATGGTGCCGTGCGACTTGGAGATCGCCTTCGCCCAGATCTGCGGGATGCCGAGGTCGACCAGATTGGCGACGATCAGCACGCTGGCCTCCACCGACGAGCCCACCGCGCAGACGGCGATGGAGAAGTCCTGGGCCCCGATCTGCCGGAGCGCCTCGAGGGAGGTGGCGTCGGCCTGCACCGCGTGGGTGACCCGCTCCGACCACTTCTGCACGAGCGCCGCGCTGTCGTCGACGGCCAGGACCTCGCGACCGAGGCGGTCGAGCTGGCCGGCGGTGGCCGCCCCGAACCGGCCGAGGCCGACGACGAGCACGGGGGCGTCATGCCTGATCCGGTCAGCCAACGATGGGTCTCTCTTCCGGGCGGGTGAACAGCTGCCTGCTCTGGCTCGCGGCGAGTGCCGCCGCGAGAGTCACTGTACCAATCCTGCCCATGAACATCGTCGCCGCGAGCACGTACACCCCGGCGGGCGGCAGTTCCGCGGTTAACCCCGTCGAGAGGCCGCAGGTGGCGAAGGCCGAGATCACGTCGAAGAGCACGTAGTCGAACGGCGCCTTCGAAATCTGCAGGATGACGATGCTCGCCGCCGCCACGGTCGTGGCGCCCCAGAGCACCACGCTCACCGCCAGCCGGAGGATGTCGCTGGGGATGCGGCGGCCGAAGGCCTCCATCTCGGTGCGGCCGCTGGCCTCGGCCATGGCCGCCAGAAATAGGATCGCCAGTGTGGTCACCTTGATGCCGCCGGCGGTGGACGCCGAGCCGCCGCCGATGAACATCAGCATGTCCGTGGCGAGCAGGCTGGACCCCTTCAGATCGCTCACGGTGATCGTGGCGAAGCCCCCCGACCGGCTCATGACCGACATGAAGAGCGATTGGAAGATCGTGTCGCCCACGCCCAGCGACCCGAATGTCTTCGGGTTGTCGAATTCGAGGGCGATGTAGACGGCCACACCCGCCAGCATCAGCACCACGGTCGTGAACAGCGTCAGCTTGACGTGCACCGACCAGCGCCGCGGGCGCCGCCAGCCCCGCGAGACGGCGTAGATGACCGGGAAGCCGAGGCTGCCCAGAAACACCCCCAGCATCAGGGCGCTGAGAAACCAATAGTCGTCGGCGAACGGGGCAAGGGCACCCACGTTGGGGTTGAAACCGGTGTTCGTGAAGGCCATGGCCGAGTAGTAGACGCTCTGCCAGGCCGCCTCTCCGACGGATGCCCCGCTCGCCAGGATCCGCGGGAAGAGCAGCGCGGTGACGACCGACTCGATCGCGAAGGCGCTGATGGCAACCGTCACCAGCAGGTTGCCCACCTCGCCCAGTCGTACCGTCTGCCCCTCGTTGACCGGGCCGGCGTGGATCCGGGACGGGTTCGTGTCGCTGGCGGCCATCAGCTTGGCGCGGAGGCCGAGGCGCCGGGAGATGACCATTCCCATCAGGGAGGCCAGGGTCAGCACTCCGACTCCGCCGATGTTCACGCCCACGACGATCAGGATGTTGCCGAACGCCGACCAGTGCGTGGCCATGTCCACCGTGGACAGGCCGGTGACGCAAATCACGGACACCGCCGTGAACAGGGCGTCATGGAGCGGGGTCAGCGTGCGCGCCGCCGACGCGATCGGCAGGGAGAACAACAGGGTGAAGAGCAGGATCAGCGAGGTGAAAACGAGAATGGCGAACCGCGACGGCGACCGGCGGGCCAGGCCGTCGACGGAGTCCCGTGCGCGGAGGTACCAGCGGGTGCGGCGATGGGCGAACGCGGCGCCGGCCATCATCGTCTGCATTGAAAACCTCCTCCGGGCCCTCGACCCGGCAATCGCCATGGTATCCCCCACCGGGAATGAGTAGCCTTGGGGCATGGCAGACATCTTCGGCGTGGTGGCGGATTCGACCCGACGCGAAATACTACGCATTCTCCTCGAGCGATACAACCAGTCGACCGCGGCCGGTGGCGAGCTCAGCGTGTCTGACATCGTCGACAAACTCGGCCTCAGCCAGCCGACCATCTCCAAGCACCTGAAGGTGCTCCGCGAGGCCGGGCTCGTGGGCGTGCGGGAATCCGGCCAGCACCGCTACTACCACCTCGATTACGCGCCGCTCGAGGAGATCGAGGACTGGCTCATCCCCTTCCTCAGTGTGGACTTCGACGCGACGGCCGACGAGGCCGCGGCGGAGAGCGAGGGGCTGAAGGTCGAGCAGCGCGCGTTCGCCATCGCCATCGGCAAGGCATTCGCCGACACGTCATTCCAGATGGCGCATGCGGTCAAGGACGCCAAGCCGCGGAAGTGGCGCAAGAACGACTAGACGGTCTTGACGAGTGCATCTATAGTGACGTTCTAACACACGGGCACCGCCTGTACCAGACCCGTGAACGAGAGTGCGATCGGGTTCGGGAGGGCGCGTCATGTCGTCAGATCTATCGGATATTCGCTTCCTCACGGTGGCCGAAGTCGCGGCTATGATGCGGGTCTCGAAGATGACCGTGTACCGGCTCGTGCACTCGGGCGAACTGCCCGCCATCCGTTTCGGCCGCTCGTTTCGGGTGCCGCAATCCGCCGTCACCGCGGCCATCGAGCGTCCCATCGCGGACACCGCGTGAGCCGGATTGTGCACACCGGGTCAGCGGCCCTTCTTTTTCCGGTAGGCTGATACTTACCGTGTCTGTCGCGAATCCCGCGGCTAAACCAATTCTTTTGTGAGGTCCGTGTGGGTTCTGTAATCAAGAAGCGACGCAAGCGTATGGCGAAGAAGAAGCACCGCAAGCTGCTTCGTAAGACTCGTCACCAGCGTCGCAACAAGAAGTAGTCCGTTCTGAACCGGTGACGGTTCTAGTTCGCAAGCTTCCAACCGTGTAACGGCGTGAGCGCTAGGTCCCTGGACCTAGCGCTTTTTGCTTGCGCGGGCGGCCGCCGCGATGCTGCCCCGTTTCATGCGCATCACCGGCCAGTGGCGCGCCACGGCATACCGGTGGAGGCGGGCATCCGGGTTCACGACGACGGGATTGCCGACCAGGTTCAGCAACGGAATGTCGTTGCGTGAATCCGAGTACGCCCAGCAGTGCGACAGGTCCGCCCCGCTGGCCACCGCCCGGGTGCCCGCCGCGCGGGCTTTCCGGTCTCCGTGACAGACCCCGTCGGCGAGTCGCCCGGTGTAGACGCCCTCCACGGCCTCCAGCACGGTACCGACCGCCCCGGTGAGCCCCAGCCGTTCGGCGATGACGTCCGCCACCTCCTGGGCGGTCGCGGAGACCAGCCAGACCTCACGACCGGCCGCCAGGTGCGCCCGGGCGACGGCGACCGTCTCCGGCCACAGTCGGCGGAGCAGGCGGGCGTCGAAGATCTCGCGGCTCAGCACGGTGATCTCGGCGCGGGTGTGGCCTACGACGACCTCCAGCGCGCGCTCACGCACGGTCGCGAGGTGCACCCCGTTCTCGCCGACCGCGATGAACCGGGCCTGCTTCCAGACGAATGACAGAATCTCCCGGCCGCTGATCATGCGCCGCCGCCACGCGCCGATGCCGAGGTGGTACAGGCTGGCACCGCGCATCAGGGTGTTATCGACGTCGAAGAACGCGATGGCACGGGTGGCGGTGGCTTCAGACATGTGCGCTGAGTCTAGTTGCGCGGGCGCCCGCGGGGCCAGCATAGGCTGGAGTCATGGCTACCGCACTCCTCACCCTGATCGGCAAGCCCGGCTGTCACCTCTGCGACGACGCACGTGACCTGGTCGGCAGCGTTGTGACCAAGCTGGCGGAGGACCCGTCCGCCCCGAAGATCGTGCTGGAGGAGAAATCGATCCTTGACGACGCCGAGCTGCACGCCCTCTACGTCGAAGACATTCCCGTTCTGTTACTCAACGGCAAGGTGCATAACTACTGGCGCATCGATCCGCTCCGGCTGCGCACGGCGCTGCTCGCGGTGACCTGATGATCCGCCACATCGTCTCCTGGCAGCTGGCCGAGACAGAGCCGGCCGCGAAGGCCCGGGTCGCGGCCGAGATCGCGTGGAGGCTCACCGCACTGGTGGGCGTCGTCGACGAGATCCGTTCGCTGCGGGTCGACGCGGATGTCGTGGGCGGCACCAACTGGGACGTGGTCCTGGTGGCCGACTTCGACGACTTGGCTGCCGTCGGCCGGTACCAGGTCCACCCCGCGCACCAGGCCGCGGGAACCTACATCCGGTCGGTCGTCACCGCCCGGATGGCCGTCGACATCCTGCTGTAACCGGGTCCGGGGTTAGGGCTCGAGGCGGGTCGGGCCGCGGAAGAGGTAGGTGACCTCACGGATGCTGGCCTGGTGCAGCATCAGCATGAGTACGCGGGCCAGGCCCATGCCGAACCCGCCGTGCGACGGAACCCCGTAGCGGAAGAAGTCGAGGTAGCCCTCGATCTCCTCGGGGTCGACGCCCTTCTCCTTCGCCTGCTCCACCAGGATGTCGATGCGGTGCTCGCGCTGCGCGCCGGTCGAGATCTCGGTGCCGTTGAAGATCAGGTCGTAGCTTTTCGTGATGCTCGCGTCGCCCTCGTGGCGCATGTGGTAGAACGGCCGGATGCTCGAGGCGTAGTCGGTGAGGAAGACGAATTCGTGGCCGAAGGTCTCGAGCACGTAGGCGGCGATCTGGCGTTCGCCCTCGGGGTCCATGTCGTCGTCGTCGCGGGGGACCTCATAGCCGCGGGTCTTGACGATCTCCTTGGCCTCGGCCAGCGGGATGCGCGGGAAGGGCGTGCTGGGAACGGTGACCTCGACCCCGAACAGGGCCAGGACCTCGTCGCCGTGCTTCTCCTTGACGGCCGTGAAACCGGCGACGAGCAGCTCCTCGTGCAGCTTCATCACGTCTTCGTGGCTGTCGATCCAGCTGATCTCCGAGTCGATGCTGGTGAACTCGGTGGAGTGGCGGCTGGTGAACGACGGGTCGGCACGGAATGCCGGCCCGACCTCGAAGATCTTGCCGAAGCCGGCGGACTGGGCCATCTGCTTGAAGAACTGGGGGCTCTGCGCGAGGTAGGCCTTGGTGTCGAAGTACTCGACCTCGAACAGCTCGGCGCGGGATTCGCTCGCGCTGGCCATCAGCTTCGGGGTGTGCAGTTCGATGAAGTCGTTGTCGATCCAGTACGTGCGCAGCGCGTGCTCGAACGTGGTCTGGAGACGGAAGATCAGGTTCTGCTTCGGCTGGCGCAGGTCCAGGAAACGCCAGTCCAGGCGCTTGTCGAGGCTGGAATCGGCCGCGATCGGCGTCTCGGGGATGGCCACGGTGACGACTAAGAGGGTCGCGAGCTTGATCTCGATGCCGCCGAGCTTGACCCGCTCGTCGTGCTTGAGTTCACCGGTGACGGTGACGAAGCTGCCCTGCGAGAGGGTCGAGATGGTGGTGGCCGGTTCGTCGGCGACGACGGCGCCATCGGCATCCGTCGTGCGCGGGTTCACCAGCTGCACCGCGCCGGATTCGTCGCGCAGCACAACGAACTGCACCTTCTTCTGGTCTCTGACGGTATCGACCCATCCGGACACCGTCACGGTTCCGTTGTCGAGGGCGGCCAGGTTCTTGATCAATATGCGCTCAGTCACCGGTCAAGTTTAGCCGCACGGCTCTCGGCGTATTCGCGGGTACCCTCTCCGTAGACTGGGGATGTGGTAGCCAATCAGGTACATCTCGTGCGGCACGGCGAGGTTTTCAACCTCGAACGTGTGCTCTACGGACGCCTGCCCGGCTACCGTCTGTCCGACCTGGGTGCGCAGATGGCCGAGGCCGCTGCCGCCGATCTGGTCGAACGCGGCCGCCCCGTCGCCCGCATCGTCTCCTCCCCGCTGCAGCGGACGCGCGAATCCGCCGCCCCGATCGCGGCGGCCTTCGGGCTTTCGATCGACATCGACGAGCGCATCATCGAGCCGGCCAACGTCTTCGAGGGCAAACGGATGCGGGGCCCGGACGGCGCCCTGCGTGACGCCCGCAACTGGCCGGCCCTGCGTAATCCGCTGCGCCCCAGCTGGGGCGAGCCGTTCGAATCGATCGTGCAGCGCATGCTCGCCGCGATCGAGGATGCCCGCAGGTCGGTCGATGAGGGGGACGTCGTACTCGTGAGCCACCAACTGCCGATCTGGATGGTGCACCGGGCGCTCGCCCGCGAGCGGCTGGCGCACGACCCGCGCAAGCGACGCTGCGACCTGTCCAGCATCACCACCCTGTCCTGGCCGGGCGACCGGCTGGTCGAGGCCGGCTACACCAATCCCGCCCTGGCCCTGCAGTCCGGCGCCACCGACGTGGGGGCCGTATGACCCGCCGGCCCCGCACGCTCCTGATCGGCCTGGTGGCAGGTGCCCTGCTGCTGACCGGCTGCGCGAGCGACCCCCTGGCCGAGCAATACCGCGAGGGCAGCAGCAAGGGCTTCATCGCGGGCGACGGCAGCTGGACCGAGATCCCGGTCGCGGACCGCGGCAACGCGGTGACGTGGAGCGGCGCGGATGAGACCGGCGCGGCGGTGACCAGCGAGGACTACGCGGGCAAGGTCGTCGTCGTCAACTTCTGGTACGCCAGCTGCGCGCCATGCCGCGCCGAGGCCCCGGCCCTGCAGAAGCTGAACGCGGAATTCGCCGGCACGGATGCCCTCTGGCTCGGCGTGAACGTGCGCGACCAGGCCGCGAACGCGATCGCGTTCAACGAGAGCTTCGGCATCACCTACCCGTCGGTGATGGACGTGGACAACGGCAGCATGCAGCTGGCCTTCAGCGGCAGCATCCCGCCCAACGCGGTGCCGACCACGCTGGTGCTCGACCGGTCCGGCCGGGTGGCCGCCCGGATCCTCGGCTCCCTCACCTCGCCGTCCATCCTGGAGACCCTCGTGCGCGACACGATCGCCGAGGAATCGTAGGCGTGGACAACCCCTTCGGCGAGATCGTCTTCAGCGGGCAGCTCCTGGTGGCCATTCCGGTCGCCGTTCTGGCCGGCCTCGTGTCATTCGCCTCGCCGTGCATCCTCCCGCTCGTGCCGGGCTACCTGGCCTACATCGGCGGCTTCACCGACGGCCGCTCGACCGCCGTGCGCGGGGATCGGCGGGGCCAGACCCGGCTGCTCACCGGCGTCGCCCTGTTCATCCTCGGCTTCACCCTCGTCTTCGTCCTCACCGGTGTCGTCTTCGGCGTGGCCGGCTTCTGGCTCAACCAGTACCGCGACCTGGTCACCCGCCTCGCCGGGGTGGTGGTGATCCTGCTCGGCCTCGTGTTCGTCGGGCAGTTCGGCTTCGCGCAGCGCATCGTCAAGACCTCCTGGAAGCCGAAAATGGGACTCGCCGGCGCCCCCGTGCTCGGAGCCGTTTTCGCCGTCGGCTGGACGCCCTGCACCGGGCCGACCCTGACGGCCATCAACTCGCTCAGCCTGACCACGGGTTCGCCGTGGCAGGGTGGTCTGCTGGCCCTTTTCTACGCGCTCGGGCTCGGCATCCCGTTTCTGTTGATCGCGCTCGGCCTAAGCTGGGCGACCGGAGCCGTTTCGTTTCTGAAACGGCACATCCGGGCGATCAATCTTCTGGGGGGCCTGCTCCTCGTCGTCATCGGTGTGCTCATGGTGAGCGGGCTCTGGAATGTCTGGCTCCTCGACCTGCAAGGAACGATCGGAAGTTATGTCCCGGCCCTCTGACCACTACGACTCGCCGGCCCTCGCGGCGGTCAGCCAGCCGCGCCTCGGCTTCACCGGCTGGCTGCGCTGGTTCTGGCGCCAGCTGACGAACATGCGCACCGCCCTGTTCCTCCTGCTCCTGCTCGCGATCGCCGCGGTGCCGGGTTCGCTTGTTCCCCAGCGCAGCTCCGACCCGAACGGGGTCACCCAGTACTTCGCCGACAACCCGGACCTCGCCCCCGTGCTCGACAAGGTGCAGGCGTTCGACGTCTACTCGTCGGCCTGGTTCTCGGCCATCTACCTGCTCCTGTTCATCTCCCTGATCGGTTGCGTCATCCCGCGCACCAAGCACCACTTCCAGGCGCTGCGGGCGAAGCCGCCGACCACCCCGGCCCGGCTGTCCCGGCTGGCCGGCTTCACGGAGCGCACCATTCCGGCCGGCCAGAGCGCGTCCCTCGCGGTCGATTCGGCGAAGCGGATGCTGAAATCCGGCGGCTACCGGGTGGCCCTGTTCGAGCGCGGCCGGGAATTCTCGGTCTCGGCCGAGCGCGGCTACCTGCGCGAGACCGGCAACCTGGTCTTCCACTTCGCCCTGGTCGGCATCCTGATCACGGTCGGCTTCGGCAGCGGCTTCGGCTTCAGCGGCCAGCGGGTGCTCGTCGAGGGACAGACCTTCGTGAATACCCTGCTCGCCTACGACTCGTTCAACCCGGGCCGGTTCTTCAACGACGAGAGCCTCAAGCCCTACAAGCTGACCCTCGACGATTTCAAGGTGAAGTACGAGACGAAGAACCTCAAGGCCTACGGCCAGCCGCTCGACTTCACCGCAGACGTCACCGTCACCCATCGCGGTGAGGCGCCCGAAAAAAGCCAGGTGAAGGTCAACGCCCCGGCGCGCACGGGCGGCACCGACGTGTACCTGCTCGGCAACGGCTACGCGCCCAAGATCACCGTGAAAGACCCGAACGGGGTGGTCGTCTTCACCGATGCCGTGCCCTTCCTACCTCAGGATGCCAACCTCACCTCCCTGGGCGTGGTCAAGGTTCCCGACGGCCTGGCCGAGCAGCTCGGCCTGATCGGTTTCTTCTACCCGACCCAGGCGACCATGGACTCCGGGGCGTTCTTCTCCTCGTACCCCGACCTCGAGTACCCGCTGCTCACCCTGAACATCTACTCCGGCGACCTCGGCCTCGACAAGGGCGTGCCGACATCCGTCTACGCGCTCGACACCGACAAGATGACCCAGCTCACGGGCGGCAAGACCGGCACGAAATCGATCGAGCTGAAGCCGGGGGAGACCCAGCAGCTGCCGAACGGGCTCGGCTCGGTCACGTTCGACGACGCCAACCCCGGCGCGAAAGCCGGCGACTTCTCGGGCTCGGTGCTGCGGTTCGCGTCGTTCGACATCCACCACGACCCCACCCAGCTGTGGGTGCTGACCTTCGCCGTTCTCGCCCTGCTCGGCCTGCTGACCTCGCTGTTCGTGCCCCGTCGACGGGTCTGGGTCAAGGCGATCGAAGAGGCCGACGGGTCGGTGCGGCTCGAGTACGCCGGGCTGGCCCGCGGTGAGGACCCCGCCCTCGAATCCGCGGTCGCCGAACTGGCCGACCGGCACACTGACCTGCTGCTTTCCACCGAAACGGCCGCCACGGCATCCGACAAGACTTAGGCTGACACAGTGAATCTCAACGAGCTCTCGATCCTGAGCCTCTACTCGGCCATGGCCGTGTACGCACTGGCCTTCATCGCCTTCTCCTTCGACCTGGCCAAGCGCTCGGCCGCGGTCAAATCCGCGGCGGAGCTGACCGGCGAGGCGGAGAGCCGGCGGGCGGCCGCCGAGGAGTCGCACGGGCTGAAGTCGGGGGGCACCACCACCCTCACCCGGATCAGCGCGCGCATCGCCAACGACGCCGCCACCCCCTACGGCCGGTCGGCCAGCCTGCGGGTGGGCGTCTCACTCACCGTTCTGGCCTGGCTGATCCACCTCGTGGCCGACGTGCTCCGCGGCGTGGCCGCCGAGCGGGTGCCGTGGGCGAACATGTACGAGTTCGCGATGACCGGCACCCTGCTGATCGTGACCGTGTTCCTGATCGTGCTGACCCGCGCGGACCTGCGCTTCCTCGGCACCTTCGTCACCGGCATGGTCCTGGTGCTGCTCGGCATCGCCGCGCTGCGCTTCTACGTGGAGGTCGCGCCCCTGCCGCCCGCGCTGCAGTCGGCCTGGCTGGTCATCCACGTGTTCGTCGCATCCCTGGGCACCGGGTTCTTCGCGCTCGGGTTCGCCCTCTCCGGCGTTCAGCTGCTGCAGTTCCGGCGGGAGGCATCCGTCGCCGGCCCGACGGGCGGCCGGCTGCGGTTCCTGGCCACGCTGCCCTCGTCGGCGACGCTGGAAAACCTGGCCTATCGGGTCAACATCATCGGATTCATCCTGTGGACCTTCACCCTGATGGCCGGCTCGATCTGGGCCGAACAGGCCTGGGGCCGCTACTGGGGCTGGGACACCAAGGAGGTCTGGACGTTCATCATCTGGACCATCTACGCCGGCTACATCCACGCCAGGGCCACGCGCGGCTGGCGCGGGTCGCGGTCGGCCTGGCTGGCCATCATCGGCTTCAGCGCCGTGATGTTCAACTTCGGCGTCGTCAACGTGTTCTTCAAGGGACTGCACGCCTACTCGGGTCTCTAAACCCTCGCGGGTCGACTCGCGCCGGGCGCTTCCGTGGCCAACTCAGGAGATCCGGCACCAGTGGTGGCGTGATCCGCACTGGTCTGCGGCTGCACCGATGCGGGCGCAGGGGATTTCCTGAGTTAGCCCCGTGCCGGGCCGGGCAGGAGTGTCACCGGAGCCTGCTCGGCCGGAGGCGAGCCCGGCTACCCGGCTAGTCGGCCAGGAGGGCGTGGCAGCGGGTCAGGCGGGCCAGCCACCAGTCGCGGCGGTCGTCCGCGGCCGCATACTGCTCGAGCAGTGCCGGGTCGGGCGTGACCCGGCGAACCGGGATGCGACCGTCCACGGGGAGGAGCGGGTCGGTGGTGACATCCGCGGCCAGCAGTGAGGCCGTGCCCAGGCCGCAGTCGAACTCGAGGTTCGGGATCGCCCCGGCCAGGTGGGCGCCCATCGAGATACCGACCGAGGTGTCGAGGGCGCTGGAGACGACGGCCGGGAGACCGGCCTGCTCGACCAGGGCCAGAGCGGCATGGATGCCGCCGAGCGGCGCGGCCTTGATGACGAGGATGTCGGCCGAGCCCGTGCGGGCCACGAGCAGGGGGTCCTCGGCCCGGCGCACGCTCTCGTCCGCTGCGACGCCGACGTCGAGGTACGCGGTGCGGCGGCGGATCTCGGCGAGTTCCTCGATCGTCGCGCACGGTTGCTCGACGTATTCGAGGTCGAATTCGTTCAAGGCGTGGATGGCGTGCTCGGCCTCGTCCACGTTCCAGAGCCCGTTCGCGTCCACACGGATGCGCCCTTCCGGGCCGAGAATCTTCCGCACGGCCCGCACGCGTGCGACATCGTCGGCGAGGGTCTGGCCGGGGTCGGCGACCTTGACCTTGGCGGTGCGGCATCCGGGGAACCGAGCCAGGACTCCGGCGACGTCCTCGGCGGAGACCGCCGGCACGGTGGCATTGACGGGGATGCTGTCGCGCAGGAGCGCGGGGGCGGCCAGCCAGCCGAAATCGATCGCGGCTCGAAGCCAGGCGGCGGCCTCGGCGTCGTCGTAGTCGGCGAAGGGCGAGAACTCGGCCCAGCCCTGGGGGCCTTCCAGCAGGAGCGCCTCCCGGGTGTCGATCCCGCGGAACCGCGTGACCAGCGGCAGGGCGACGACGCGGGCAGATCCGAGCAACTCGGCAAGTGTGGGCAGCATGTTTCAAGTGTGCCAGCCGCGCGGCTGCCCCGGGGACGGATCTCGTGCCCTGACGGCGCAGCGAGCCTCCGGAAGCGGGTACTGCCCGGGCGAGCGCGAGCGCTGGCGCGAAGCAGTGCACGCCTCCCGACCGACCGGCTGCTCTGTCGGAGCCGCTCTACTGGATCAGAGCACGTCCTGGTTGAAGACGCCGTCCACGTCCAGGTCGATGTCGTCGCCGTTGTCTCCCTTGACCCGCAACATCGCGAACGGGATCCCCGGGGCGATCAGCAGGAAGGCATCCTCGAACCGGCCGCCGCCGCTGTTCACCCGCATCCAGTAGGGGGCACCCGAGAGAACAGCCGCGTCGACCTCCGCCTGGATCGATTCGATCGATCGGCCGCCGAGAGAGTACTGCTGGCCGCCGTACACAATGTCGACTCGAGTCACGATTCGTCCTTCACTGTCACTGTTGCAGGTCGATGAGGTTCAGGCACGAGCTGGAGGCCGCCGGACGAATTCGCGGACAGCATCAGGGCTTCGATCCATTCGCGGTTGAGGCTGGGGGAACGGCCGCCGAAATACTTGTAGGACAGGGGGATGGCGGGGTGCAGCCAGATCGTGCTGCGCCCGTCGCCGCCCTGGGGGTCGTCCCGCCAGGTGAAGTAGAAGCATTCCCCGCGTCGCAGCTTGGCCCCGACCACAACCTGGATGTGAGCGAGCACCCGGTCATCGAAATCGGCTGTCAAGGTTGAGTTGTACGTGAGCTTTCCCATGTTTCCCCCACCCGACATCGCTTGCTTCAGACGATATCCCGATTGAACCAACAACTCTACGCTCAATTCGGGGGGGGGGGGCGGGCCCTGGTCCGGTCTCCTGACCGGGTCTGGCTAGTCCCGCAGATAGCGCTCGAGCCGGGGAACGTGCAACAGGCCGAGCGCGCGCTTCTCGATCTGCCGAACGCGTTCCCGGGTGACGCCCTGTATGGCCGCGATCTGGTCGAGGGTGCAGGGTGCGCCTCCGTCCAGGCCGAACCGCGCCGTGAGGATCGATCGTTCCCGGGCGGGTAGGGCCTCGAGATAGAACTCGATGTCCGCCTTCCGGAGCGTGAGCGTCGCGTACTCGTCCGGCTGGGGCAGGTCATCGTCGATGATCAGTTCGGAGATGTCGCCGAGACCGTCGCCGACGGGGGTGTGCAGCGAGATCGGCTCGTTGTCGTATTGCAGCAGCCGGGACACGTCGTGCGCGGGAATCTCGGATGCCTGGGCGAGCTCCTGCAGGCTGGGCTCGCGGTCGAGGGTGCCGGTGAGGTCTCGGCGGATGCGCTTGATCTTGTTGAGCTTCTCCGCGGTGTGCACGGGGATGCGGATCATGCGGGATTTGTCGGCCATGCCGCGGTGGATGGCCTGGCGGATCCACCAGGTGGCGTAGGTGGAGAACTTGAAGCCGGTCATGAAGTCGTATTTCTCGACGGCGCGGACGAGGCCGATGTTGCCGTCCTGCACGANGGCGAGTTCGCGAGCGAGTGCCGAGTCGTCGACTCCTTCGGTCAGTCTCTCGGCCGCGAACAGGCCGACTTCGATCCGCTGGGCGAGTTCGACCTCGTCGACCGCGGAGAGGAGGGGACCCCGGCCGATGCGGCGCAGGTAGTCGCCGAAGGCATCCGTGCTGCCGCGGCCGTACGCCGGCGTGGACGCCGCGGCCGCCGAACGTGGCGACGTCGCGGTCGCCGGGGCATCCAGGAGGGTCGCGTCGGGCCGGTGCGGCTGGCGCGCCGCGTTGCTCACCGGAGCACCGCCCCGGCGGGGGCCTGGCGCATGGTGAGGCTGGCGGTGGCGCGGTCGAAGGAGGAGAAGTAGGAACGTTCCCGCGGGCGGCCGAGGTTGGTCACCTCGAAGGCGTCATCGACGCGCTGGATGAAGCCGAGAAGGGCCGACGCGTCACCGTCGGCGATCAGGCGATCGCTGACCCGCCATTCGGTGGGGGAGATTTCGTTGATTCCGATGTCCCGGCCCTGCATATTGTTCATTGTCCTCGTCACGGTTGCTGCTTTTTTCATTTCGCGGCTTGTTGCGCGTGCGCCGGTGTCGGCCATCACTACCTCCGAGTCGAACTGAGATGACCAGTACACATTGTGAAATCGTGGCCCTCAAGGGGGTTGACTTGGCCCGCTTTCGAGGGGTAGTGATCAGGATCAGGCGGGTCGCCCCGCCCGCGTAGGCTGGGGGCATGATCGAACAGGTTTCCGAGATCTTCGACCCGACCCAGTGGCAGGATGTCGCGGGTTTCGACGCTCTCACCGACGTCACGTATCACCACGATCTGACCGGTCGGATCGCCCGGGTGGCGTTCAACCGCCCCGAGGTGCGGAACGCGTTCCGCCCGCACACCGTGGACGAGCTGCACGCGGCCCTGGAAGACGCGCGGATCAACCCCCGCATCGGCGTGGTGCTCCTGACCGGCAACGGACCGAGCCCGAAGGACGGCGGCTGGGCGTTCTGCTCGGGCGGCGACCAGCGCATCCGCGGCCGGGACGGCTACAAGTATGCCGAGGGCGAGACGGCGTCCGGCATCGACAAGGCGCGGGGCGGACGCCTGCACATCCTCGAGGTGCAGCGGTTGATCCGGTTCATGCCCAAGGTCGTCATCGCGGTCATCCCCGGCTGGGCGGCCGGCGGCGGGCACTCCCTGCACGTGGTCTGCGACCTCAGCATCGCCAGCGCCGAGCACGGCAAGTTCAAGCAGACGGATGCCGACGTCGGCTCCTTCGACGCCGGCTACGGCAGCGCCTATTTCGCCCGGCAGGTCGGGCAGAAGGCCGCGCGCGAGGTGTTCTTCCTCGCCCGCGAATACTCCGCGCAGCGCGCCCTCGAGATGGGGGCGATCAACGCGGTCGTGCCGCACGCCGAGCTCGAGGCCCTGGCGCTGGACTGGGCCCGCACCATCCTGACCAAGTCGCCCACCGCCATCCGGATGCTGAAATTCGCCTTCAATGCCGTGGACGACGGCCTGGTCGGCCAGCAGGTGTTCGCCGGGGAGGCCACCCGCCTCGCCTACGGCACGGACGAGGCCGTCGAGGGGCGCGACGCCTTCCTCGAGAAGCGCGACCCCGACTGGGGCCCGTACGACTGGCAGTTCTAGGCGGCCATGACCCGTGTGCTGCGGGTGGTCCCCGTCGGTGACCCGCTCGACCTGATGGAACCGCTGCGGCGCGCGCTGGCCAACAGCGACGACGCCGTGATGCCGGTGCCGGGGCCGGACCCCGAAACCGGGGCGCCGACCGTTCCGGGCGTGGGCGTGGGCGTGGGCGTGGGCGCGGACCGGGACCCGGCGCGGGTGCCACGCCAGGTGGCCGTGGTGATCGAGACCTCGGGGTCGACCGCGCGGCCCAAGCGCGTGATGCTCAGCACCGACGCCCTGCTCAGCAGCGCGGCGGCGTCCAGCGGGCGGCTCGGCGGCCCCGGCCAGTGGCTGCTGGCCCTGCCGGCGCACTACGTCGCGGGCGTGCAGGTGCTCGTGCGCTCCCTCGCCGCCGGCACGACGCCCGTGGTCCTGCCGGCCGGGCACTTCGATCCGGCGGTCTTCGCCGCCCATGCCGACCTGCTGACCGATCCGTCCCGCTTCACCTCGGTGGTGCCGGTGCAGCTGGCGCGGCTGGTCACAGCGGCCGCCGATGACCGTTTTCTCCGGGCCACGCTGCGCCGCTTCACCGGCATCCTGGTCGGCGGCCAGGCCCTGCCGCCGGGGCTGTTCGAGCGCGCGCGGGAACTCGACCTGAACCTCATCACCACCTACGGCTCCTCGGAGACCGCCGGCGGCTGCGTCTACAACGGGATTCCGATCGGCAACACCGAGGTGCGCTCGGTCGCCGGGCAGCTGGAGATCTCGGGTTCGGTGCTCGCGGAGGGCTACCTGGACGACCCGGAGCTCACCCGCGACCGCTTCGTCGACGTGCGCGGGGTGCGCTGGTACCGCACCGGCGACCTGGGCGAGGTGGACGACGCCACGGGGGTCGTGCGGGTGCTCGGGCGCATGGACAACGTGATCATCTCCGGGGGCGAGAAGGTGTCGCTGGACGCCGTGGAACGGATCGTGCGCGCACTGCCCGGCCTCGGCGAGGCCCAGGTGGTCGGGGTCGACGACCCGCAATGGGGGCAGGTCCCGGTGATCGTGCGGGACGGCGCTGCCGGGGCAGGGACCGGGCCGGGCGCGGATCCGGCCGCGCTCGCCCGAGCCGGCGAGGCGGTGGCATCCGTTCTGGGCCGTGCCGCCCGGCCCGCGCGGATCGTGACGGTGTCCGCGATCCCGCACCTCGCTTCCGGCAAACCCGACCGGCAGGCGCTCGGCCGGCTCCTGGACGATCTGCGCGGCGCGGGCGAACCCGGGCACGAGCGGGGGCACGAACCGGGTCGGTGACCCGTAAAATGGGCGCGTGACACAGAGAGCGCGGCCGGAACGGCCCACACAGCAGCGAGCGAACCGCCCGGCGTCCACGAAGACGCACGGCAAATCCGGCAATCCGGCACGCCAGAGCGCGGTGGCCGCGCGCGGACGGTCCGGTCCCGCCACGGCGGCGGACTGGGTGTCCGGGGCGCGCCTGCGCACGCTCCCGCTCGCCATCGCGCCCGTTGCCCTCGGCACGGGGGCGGCCATCGTCGCCAGCGGCCCCGGTGTCTTCCACCCGGTGCGCGCGGTGCTGGCCCTGGTGGTGGCCCTGTGCCTGCAGATCGGCGTGAACTATGCCAACGACTACTCCGACGGCATCCGTGGCACCGACGCCAACCGGATCGGGCCCGCCCGTCTGACCGGGAGCGGCGCAGCCACCCCGCGCAGCGTACTGACCGTGGCGCTGGCCTTCTTCGGCCTCGCCGCGCTGGCCGGCCTCACGCTCGTGGTGCTGACCGGGCAGTGGTGGCTGCTGCTGGTGGGCGCCACCGCCATCGTCGCGGCCTGGTTCTACACCGGGGGCCGCAAGCCGTACGGCTACTTCGGGCTGGGCGAGGTCTTCGTGTTCGTCTTCTTCGGCCTGGTCGCCACGATCGGGACCACGTTCGTGCAGGTCGGCACCGTGAACACGGAAAGCTGGCTGAGCGGCGTCGGGATCGGCCTGATCGCGATGGCCGTGCTGATGGTCAACAACCTGCGCGACCTGATGCCGGACAAGGCGTCCGGAAAACGCACCCTGGCGGTGCTGATCGGAAACCGGGCCGCCCGGATCGCGTTCTGCGTGTTCCTGCTGGTGCCGTTCGGGATCGCCGGGTTCTTCTGGTTGTTCTACCCGCTGGCCGGCTTCACGTTCTTCGTGCTGCTGCTGGCGCTGCCGGCCGCGGTGATCACGGTCACGGCGAAGACGTCGGCCGAGCTGATCCTGGTCTTGAAGCTGACCAGCTTCTCGGCCCTGGCCTACGGCGTGCTACTCGGCCTGGCGTTCGCGCTCTGACGCCTTGGGCGACTCCGACGCCTGTACTCTGGATGACTCCGACGCGGCGGCCGCTTCGGCGCGATCCAGCGAGGCGTCCTCCGAGGCGGCATCCGGGTGGATCACGTCCTTCTCCGGGTGTCGCGCCTGGTACAGGTCGAGGGCGACCTTCTCGCGCGGCTTGCGCAGCAGGATGTACGACAGGCTGACCCCGATCAGGGCAGCCAGACCCGTGGCCAGCCACCACTCGAACTGGAGGGTGAGCAGGACCGCGAGCGGAACGGCGAACAGGAGCACGCGGAGGACCGAGTAGGACAGCCAGGCGGGAACAGCTTTCATGCCTTCAGTTTAGGTCGCGGGCATGAACGATCACTCACCGATCTCACGGCTGAGCGCCCTAAACTATTTGCATGGTCCGCCTGCTGTTCGCCCTCGGTGTCGTCGTCGTCATCCTCACCATCTACACGCTGGTGGATTGCGCGCTGCTCCAACACTCCCGCGTGCGCGGGCTTCCGCGCTGGGTCTGGATCTTCGTCATCATCCTGATCCCCGTGATCGGGCCCGTGCTCTGGCTGCTGATCGGTCGTGGTCGCACGGGCGCCGGCCGGAACGGCGGCCGAATTGTGCGCTCCGTCGCCCCGGACGACGACATCGACTTCCTCAAGGGCCTCGACCGGGCCAAGTCAGAGCAGGAACACCTCCGGGCCCTCGAACAGGAACTCGCCGATCTCGACAAGGAGATCGGCACCCCGGATTCCCGGAACCCCGGCGGCCCCGGCCAGACCGGCGCCGGCGGGTTGGAACCGAAGAAGTCCGAACCAGGCGAAGGCGACCTGCCTGGCCGTCGGGATGCCTGAACGCGTCGCCAGCGGTAGCCCGGCCACGGACTTCAGCGTCGCCCTCCTGGGCGAGTTCGTGCGCCTCGGGCTCCGTGATGTGGTGCTCAGCCCCGGCGCCCGGTCCCAGGCCCTCGCGCTCGTCTGCGCCGAGCTGGAGCGGATCGGCCTGATCCGGCTGCACGTGCGCATCGACGAGCGGGGCGCCGGCTTCCTGGCGCTCGGGCTCGCGGTCGAGTCCGGACTGCCCGCCCTGGTCATCTGCACCTCCGGCACGGCCGTGGCCAACCTGCATCCCGCCGTGCTCGAGGCGCATCACTCCGGGGTGCCCATGATCCTGCTCACGGCCGACCGGCCGAGCGAGCTGCGCGGCATCCGTTCGAACCAGACCACCGTGCAGCCCGGCCTGTTCGGCGTGGCCACCCGCCTGTGCGTCGACATTCCGGCGCCCGATGGGGCGGCCGAAGAGCACGCGGTGGCCGTGGCCCTGGCCCGGCAGGCGACGGATGCGGCAACCGGCGCGTTCTCGGCCGACCCGGGTCCGGCGCAGCTGAACCTGGCGTTCCGGGAGCCCCTGTCGGCCCCGGTGGTTCTCACCCCCGAGGAGATTCTCGAGCACCCGGCCGGTGAACCTGCTGCTGAACCGCCTGCTGAAGCTGCCTCGGTTCCTGCCTCCGTTCCTGCTCCTGCCCCTGCTCCTGCCCGGGCGGACGACCGGTCGGTGCCGGTCGTCGTGGTCGAGGCCGGCCCGCGCACGGTGGTGATCGCGGGTGCCGGGGCGGGTGCTGCGGCCGAGGAACTCGCTCGCGCCGGCGGCTGGCCCCTGCTGGCAGAGGTGTGCAGCGGCGCCCGGTTCGGGCCGAACCTCGTGGCCGTCTACCGGGAGCTGCTGAACGCATCGGACCTGGGCGCACGGATCGAACGCGTGATCGTGTTCGGCCACCCCACCCTCAGCCGCGAGATCCCGGCCCTGCTCAAGCAGGACGGCGTGGACACCATCGTGGTCGCTCCGACGGGCGCCGAGTGGTTCAACCCCGGGCACCGCGTGCGTGTCTTCGCCCGCGCGGCCAGTGTGCCGGAGGAGACGGCGCAGGCGGCCCAGCGCCCGGAAGCACGGGAATGGCTCGGCCGCTGGGTCATGGCCAGCCGCCACCTGCTGGCCGTCCAGGTCGCACGGGATGCGACCCCGATCGGCGAACGCGGCATCACCCGGCAGGAGCTCGCCGCCATGCGCGCTCCGATCAGCCGGCCGATGCTCGTGGACGCCGTGTGGCGTGCCTCCTGGCCGCACGACCGGCTCGTGTTCGGGGCGTCACGGCTGATCCGCGAGGCCGACCGCCGGGTTCCGGGCAAGAAGATCTCCGCCCACTCCAACCGCGGCCTGGCCGGCATCGACGGCACCGTGGCCACGGCCGTCGGCATCGCGCTGGCCAGCCAGACCGGACCGACGCCGCAATCCACCGGAGTCACCCGGCTGCTGCTCGGCGACCTGACCCTGCTGCACGACGTCGGATCCCTCCTCCTCTCGCCGGGCGAGGCCCTGCCTCGCCTGCAGGTGATCGTGGGCAACGACGGCGGCGGCACCATCTTCGACGGTCTCGAGGTGGCCGGATCCGCCCGGGCCGAATCCGTCAACCGGGTGCTCTTCACCCCGCAGAAGATCGACCTGGCGAACCTGGCCGCGGCCTACGGCTGGTCCTATGGCCTGGCCGCGACCCGCAGTGACCTCGAGCGGGCCCTCACCGCGCCGCATGCCGGGCCGAGCCTCCTCGAGGTGCCGCTGACTCGCTGATCGGTTTCGTCGGCCGAGTCGCCTGAGTCGCCGCGCCGCCTTGCTGCTGGCGTGCGCGAGCCTGCCGAGCCAGACTGGAGGTGACGAAGGGGCGCACCGTGGGCGGACACAATGAGAAAATTTGGACGGACGATCCGAGGGAGCGGCTGCGAGTCACCGCCGGATTCCGGCTCGCCGACGTCGACCCCGGCGGCACGCCCGGCTTCGCGGGGGTGGGGCAGAAGAACGCCGACGCCGCCCTCGACGCCGGGGTCGGCGAACTCTCAAACCTGCAGGAGATGCTGTTCGCGAACAGCCGGTCCGGCGACCCGCTCCGGGTGCTCCTCGTGTTGCAGGCCATGGACACGGCCGGCAAAGGCGGGATCGTGCGCCACGTCGTCGGCTCTGTCGATCCGCAGGGCGTCCGTCTGTCCGCCTTCAAGGCTCCCACCGAGGAGGAACGCGCCCACGACTTCCTCTGGCGGGTGCGCAGGCGACTGCCCGAGGTCGGCCTGATCGGGGTGTTCGACCGTTCACACTACGAGGACGTGCTGGTCGGCCGGGTGCGCGCGCTGGCCTCGCCCGCCGAGATTGAGGACCGCTACGAGAAGATCCGGCAGTTCGAGAACGAACTCGTCGGCCAGGGCACCACGATCATCAAGGTCATGCTGCACATCGGCTCGGACGACCAGAAGGAACGCCTGGCCGAGCGGCTGGAACGGCCGGACAAGCACTGGAAGTACAACCCCGGCGACGTCGACGAACGGATGCGATGGGACGCCTATATGGACGCCTACCAGATCGCCCTTGAACGCACGTCGACCTCGGCGGCGCCGTGGTTCGTGGTGCCGGCGGAGAAGAAATGGTACGCCCGGCTGGTCGTGCAGCACCTTCTGATCGACGCCCTGCAGCGCCTCGACCTGACCTGGCCGGCCGCCACGTTCGACGTCGCCCAGGAGAAGGCTCGCCTGGCCGCCACCTGACCCGAGAATCCCCTAACGGGCGCCAATGCGGCCAAAACGTCGGTATAGCCCAACCCATGCCGGCGTTTTGCCCGCACTCGCGGGCCTGGGGGTCGCCTGGGGGTCGCCGGGGGCGAGGGGGGAGGGGGAACGGGCTAGCCGAAGGCCTCGACGACGGGGCGGAACTTCATCCGGGTCTCGGCGAGCTCGCGGTCGGGCTCCGAGTCGAGCACGATGCCGCAACCGGCGTAGGCGGTGACGTCGCCGGTGGGGCTGACCTGGGCGCAGCGCAGCGCGATGGCCCACTCGCCGTCGCCGTCCGCGCCGACCCAGCCGACCGGTCCGGCGTAGCGGCCCCGGTCGAACGGCTCCAGCTCGCGGATCAGGGCGAGGGCCGTCTGCGTGGGGGTGCCGGCGACCGCGGCGGTGGGGTGCATGGCCGCGATCAGGTCGAGCGAGTTCGATCCGTCGCTCAGGGTGCCCTCGACATCCGTGGCCAGGTGCCAGAGGTTCGGCAGCTTCACCGTGAACGGGATCTCACTCGTGGTGAGGTGCGAGGTGTGCGGCCGGAGTGAGGCGAGCACGCTCTGCACGGCGAACGCGTGCTCGTCGCCGTCCTTGGTGGAGGTGGCCAGCTGAAGGGCCGCCTCGAGGTCGGACGCGGCATCCGCGCCCCTGGACACGGTGCCGGCGAGCACGCGGGCGTTCACCTCGCCGTGATCGGCGCGGATCAGCGTCTCCGGGCTGGAGCCGACGAGGCCGTCGACGGCGTAGGACCAGCAGTCGGGGTAGCCCAGCGCGAGCTCGCTCACGGCCCGGCGCAGGTCGGACTCGGCGGGCAGCCGCCCGACCAGGTCACGGGCCAGCACGACCTTGTTCAGGTCGCCCGCCGCGATCCGGCCCACGGCCTCGCCGACCGCCCGGCGATACCCGTCGGGCGTCAGCGCGCCGGGGAGCAGGGAGATCCGGTACTCGTTGCCCAGGGGGTGCAGGCCGAGCGGGATCGCCGGCCGCGTCGTGCCGGTGGGCCAGACGCGGGTCACCCAGCAGAGGCCGTTCTCGCGGCCGACGATGACCTGCGGCACGATCAGCACGCTGGTCTGGGCCGAGGTGTCGTCGAAGGCGAACGCGCCGAACGCCAGCAGGCCGGTGCCGGTGCGGGCGAGCGGGTCGGTCACGGTCGCAGCGGCGACGACCTCGCGCCAGGCTGCTGCGGCATCCTCGAACCGGGTGGGACCGGAGAATTCGAGCCGCAGGGCCGTGCCGATGCCGGCCAGCCCCTGGTTGCGGCGCATCCAGAGCAGCGGGTCGTGCGAGTCGAGCAGAAGAATGAGTTGGCGGATGTCGGCGAGGGGGGTGGTTTCAACCGTTAAGGCCTGAGCATTCACGTCCTCAGCCTAGGCCAGCCGGTCTGGATGCCTGCCGAGTCCGGGGCAACCTAGACTGAGGGAGTGAGTAGAGCAGACCTCAATAAGCAGCCCGAGCAGGTCGCTGCCATGTTCGATCAGGTCTCCACCCATTACGACCGCACGAATGCGGTGTTGTCGGTCGGAAACGCGGCCCTGTGGCGGATGGCCGCGACCCGCGCCGTGAACCCGAAGCGCGGCGAACGCATCCTCGACATCGCCGCCGGCACCGGCACCTCCAGCGTCGCGCTGACCAGGACCGGCGCGCACGTCGTGGCCGCCGACTTCTCCGAGGGCATGATCAACGTCGGCCGTGAACGCCACGCGGGCAACCCCCAGGTTGAATTCGTGCAGGCGGACGCCACCGCCCTTCCCTTCGCCGACAACGAGTTCGACGCCGTGACGATTTCGTTCGGCCTGCGCAACGTGGTCGAGCCGAAGAAGGCGCTGGCCGAGTTCTACCGGGTGACCAAGCCCGGCGGCCGCGTCGTGATCTGCGAATTCTCCACCCCGCCGTTCGCGCCGATCCGGGCCGGCTATTTCGCCTACCTCAATCACGTCATGCCTCTTGTCGTCAAGCTCGCCTCGTCGAACGCCGAGGCGTACGACTACCTCGGCGAGTCGATCGCGGCCTGGCCCGACCAGTCGACCCTGAGTGCCTGGCTGCGCCATGCCGGCTACGATGCCGTCGCCTACCGCAATCTGACGCTCGGTATTGTGGCCCTGCACCGCGGCGTCAAGCCGGCGGATGCCGCGGCCGTAACGTCCTGATTCCTCCCAGAACCCATCGATAGGCTGACAGAGTGAAACCGAGCCTCCCCCTGTTCCGTCGCGGCTCCTCCGTGACGAGCCAGCTCGGCCTCAGCGACCGGATCTTCTCGAGCGCGAAGGACCGTGGCCTGGCCGCCGGCATCGACGCCGGCCTCGAGCAGGTCGAGGCGAGCCTGCTCGGCGAAATCGTCTTCACGGATGAGATCGCCAACGTCACCACCCGCTACCTGCTGAACGCGGGCGGCAAGCGCGTGCGCCCGATGCTCGCCCTGCTCACCGCGCACCTCGGCAACGGCAATCTCGCCGACGTGGTGACCGCGGCGACGGCCATCGAGATCACCCACCTGGCCTCGCTGTACCACGACGATGTGATGGATGACGCGGACCAGCGCCGCGGTGTGCCGAGCGCCCAAATCGTCTGGGGCAACTCGGTCGCCATCCTGACCGGGGACCTGCTCTTCGCCCGCGCCAACCAGCTGATGGCACGGCTGGGAGAGCGGGCCATCCGTTTGCAGTCCGACACCTTCGAACGACTCGTGCTCGGCCAGCTGCACGAAACGGTCGGCCCGCGCGCCGACGAAGACGCCGTCGAGCACTACATCCAGGTGCTCGCCGACAAGACCGGGTCCCTGATCGCCTGCGCCGCGCAGGCCGGGATCATCTTCTCGGACGCGCCGGACGAATTCGAGCAGCCGGTGATCCAATTCGGCGAGCGGATCGGCGTCGCCTTCCAGCTCATCGACGATGTGCTCGACCTCTCGCCCCAGCCGCTGGAGACCGGCAAGGTGCCCGGCACCGACCTGCGCGCCGGCGTCGCGACGCTGCCGCTGCTGCGCCTGCGCGAGCGGGCCCAGCACGATGCGGCGGCCGCGGCACTGCTCGAACGCCTCGAACGGGACGTGATGACCAGCAACAGCGCCGTCTCCGAGGCCGCCGACTCGGCGATCACCGCCCTGCGCGAGCACGACGTGACCGCCCAGACCCTCTCCGAGGCGCACGGCTGGGCCCACGACGCCGTCGAGGCGCTCGCCCCCCTGCCCGACGGCTCGGTCAAGAAGGCCCTCACCCGTTTCGCCGACACGATCGTGGAACGATCCAGTTAGAAAGGCTCCCATGACCAAGTTGCGATTGGCCATTGTCGGCGCGGGACCCGCGGGGATCTATGCCGCCGACATCCTGCTCAAGGCGGAACGGAACTTCGACGTCTCGATCGACCTGTTCGACCACCTGCCGGCGCCCTACGGGCTCGTCCGCTACGGCGTCGCCCCCGACCACCCCCGCATCAAGGGCATCATCACCGCCCTGCGCGATGTGCTCGACCGCGGCGACATCCGCGTCTTCGGCAATGTGCGGTTCGGCATCGACATCACCCTCGACGACCTGAAGAAGCACTACAACGCCGTCATCTTCGCGACCGGCGCCGTGCACGACGCCGACCTGAGTATCCCGGGCATCGACCTGGAGGGCTCCTACGGCGCCGCCCGGTTCGTGAGCTGGTTCGACGGCCACCCCGACGTGCCCCGCACCTGGCCGTTGGAGGCGAAGGAGGTCGCCGTGATCGGCAACGGCAACGTGGCGCTGGACGTCTCGCGCATTCTGGCCAAGCACGCCGACGATCTGCTGAGCACCGAGATCCCGGCCAATGTGTACGAGGGCCTGAAGGCCTCGCCGGTGACGGATGTGCACGTGTTCGGCCGTCGCGGACCGACCTCGGTCAAGTTCACGCCACTGGAACTGCGGGAGCTGGGCGAGCTGCGCGACGTCGACATCGTCGTCCACGACGAGGACTTCGACTACGACGATGCCGCCCGCGACGCCGTCGCCAGCAACAAGCAGGTCTTCGTGATCGACAAGATCCTGAACAAATGGCGCGAGCGTCCGGCGGGCACCGCCAGCCGCCGGCTGCACCTGCACTTCTTCGCCAAGCCCCTCGAGATCGTCGACGACGGCACCGGCCGGGTCGGGGCCATCCGCTTCGAGCGCACGGCCCCCGACGGGCAGGGCGGCGTCGTCGGCACCGGCGAGATCCGCGAACTGCCGATCCAGGCCGTGTACCGCGCCGTCGGCTACTTCGGGTCGCCCCTGCCGGGCGTGCCGTTCGACAAGAAGCACGGCGTGATCCCCAACCGGGAGGGCCAGGTGCTCTGGAAGGGTGACCCGTCGTTCGGTTCGAAGGGCGCCAACACGCAGATGTACGGCGTCTACGCCACCGGCTGGATCAAGCGCGGCCCGGTCGGGCTGATCGGCCACACCAAGTCCGACGCCATGGAGACCGTGCGTCACCTGATCAACGACCTCGGAAACTGGTGGCGCCCGGAGTCCCACTCCGAGGAGAGCATCGTCGAACTGCTCGACGAGCGCGGCATCCAGTACACGAACCTCGACGGCTGGCACCGGCTCGACCAGCATGAGCTCGCGCTCGGCGCCGCAGAGGGCCGCGTGCGCGTCAAGGTCGTGCCGCGTGACGAGATGGTCGAGATCTCCCGCGGCGAGGGCTGACCCGCTCCTAACGAATTCGACGGAGATCCTGCGGTAAAAACACCCTCTTCGGGGTTTTCGGGCCGCAATCGGCAAAATCTCCGTCGAATTGGTGAGCGCGGCGGCGGGGGTGGGGCGCCGGCGGGCCGGAGGTGGCGGGTGGCGGTGGCCGGGTGCCCGGTGCCGGGGCGGCGAGAGGAGGGCGGCGGCTCGGTGGCTAGCGGAAGTTGACGAACTGCAGGGCGACGTCGAGGTCCTTGCCCTTGAGCAGGGCCATCGTGGCCTGCAGGTCGTCGCGGCTCTTCGAGCTGACCCGCAGCTCGTCGCCCTGGATCTGGCTCTTGACGCCCTTGGGGCCCTCGTCCCGGATGATTTTGTTGATCTTCTTCGCGTTCTCCTGGTCGATGCCGGCCTTCATCGAGGCCTCGATCCGGAATTCCTTGCCGGAGGCGAAGGGATCGCCGGCGTCGAGGCTGCGCAGCGAGATGCCGCGCTTGATCAGCTTCGACTCGAACACCTCGAGGATCGCCTTGACCCGCTCCTCGGAGTTGGCCTTCATGAGCACCTTCTCCCCGCTCATCTCGATCGAGGCGCCGACGTTCTTGAAGTCGTAGCGCTGCGCGACCTCTTTATGCGCCTGGTTGAGGGCGTTGTCGACCTCCATCGGGTCGACCTTGCTGACGATGTCGAACGTTGAGTCTGCCATGCCTGCAATAGTACCCAGTGGGCGACTATTCGCCCGGTCGGGCCGCGCTCGAAGGCGCGGCCCGACTCGGCTGGCGGCGCGGGTGACGCGAAAACTGGCTGGCCTCAGACCTCGACAGCGAGTTCGTAGACCTCCCCTGTCGGGTGGCCGGCCTTCTCGTGGACACGCATGACCGCCTCCTTCGAGGGCCCGGTGGACAAGCAGAACACCTTGCCCGACTCGGGATCAAGCCAGGCTTTCTCGAAGGTCATGCCCTCCTCGTCCTGAATCGCGACGTCGGCCGCGTGCGCTTCGGCCAGCTGTTCCTTTGTGACCCCGACGAATCCGTCGTGCACGTCCATGAATCGTGGCATTTGATGCAACCTTTCTCTCGTGTTGGGCCCAGCGTGTGCAGATGCGACGAGTCAAGCATCGGTTGTTCCACTGATCAAGGCGAGAGGGCGGGTTCCGGACTGACCGGATGGCCCGCGAGCGTTGGACTGCCGGGGTTATTCGCCGGGCCGGGCGGTGGTCGAGCGCACGACGAGCTCGAACGGCATCGGGGTGTTCAGGGACGACAACCGGTTCTGGCCGGGGCGCAGCCGGTCCAGCAGGATCTCCACGGCCTTCTCTCCCTGCCCCTGCGGGAACTGCGCGATCGTGGTCAGACCGAAGAACTCGGCGAGATCGTAATCGTCGACCCCGATCACGGAGACGTCCCGCGGCACGACGAGGCCCAGGTCGCGGGCGGCGAGGATGCTGCCGATCGCCATCTCATCGGACGCCGCGACGATCGCGGTCGGCCGGTCGTAGGGGCTGCCCAGGAGCTGCTTGGCCGCCTGGTACCCGCCGCCCATGGTGAAGTCAGCGGCCTGGAAGAGGGCCGGGTCCGGCACGACGCCGGCCTCGGCCAGGGCCTGTTCGTAACCGACCCTCCGGTTCGTCGGCAGGTGGAAGTCCAGGTCGAGGTCCTTGTTGCCGCCGATGTGGGCGATGCGGGTATGGCCGAGAGCGAGGAGATGCTCGGTCGCGAGCCGCGCGATGGCGACGTCGTCGACGGTCAGGGTACGCACGCCCTCGATCGGGCCGCCGATGCCGACGAGCGGCTTCTGCAGCGCATGCAGGCGGGCCACCTCGTCCTCGGTGAGTTCGAGCGAAATGGCGATCACGGCATCCACTCTCTGGCGCAGCAGGAAGTGCTCGAACACGCTGCGGCGCTCGGCCTCTCCGCCGGTGAGACTGTAGAGGGTGAGGTCGTAGCCGCCCCGCAGCAGGGCCTTCTGGGCGCCCTCGACGACGCTGGAGAAGAACCAGCGGTTGAGGAACGGAACCACGACGCCGATGTTCTTCATCCGGCCCGACGCGAGGCTCGAGGCGGTGGAGGAGACGACATAGCCCAGCTCATCGGCCGAGGCTTCCACCTTGAGCCGGGTCGACGGGGATACATGCCCGTTGCCGCTCAGGGCGCGCGAAACGGTGGCGGTGGAGACTCCCGCGTGCCGAGCAACCTCGTCGATGCCGACCATTGGGTTCCTTAAGTAAGTGACAAACAGGCCTTCTCTGATCTTATCCACCAGCCGATCAGTGCCGGGTGCGGGGGCTGATTTCTTACTGGGGACAAAAACCTTGTATTCTATTCGAGCGCCTCCGGTCACGTGTTCTTCATATGGTCGGGTGCGCATTGGCAAGTTACCCAAGTGGCCAAAGGGATCTGACTGTAAATCAGCCGTCTTAGACTTCGGGGGTTCGAATCCCTCACTTGCCACAGCCACTTACCCCCGGAAACCCTGTGTTTCCGGGGGTTTTCGCGTCCCTCAGGCCTCTTTCCCCCACGAGAACCCCACAACTGTTTCAGCACGCACCGCATCCATCCGCTCGGAAACCGCGTCGAGGTCGTCGTCGAACAGGTCCGCGTAGGTGTCGAGCGTCATCGCAGCGGAGGCGTGGCCGAGCATCCGCTGCACTGCCTTCACGTTCGCGCCGGCGCTGATCGCCAGGCTCGCCGCGGTGTGCCGGAGGTCGTGCGGCGTGATCGAGGGGAAGGTGGGGTCGTCCGCCTGACTGGCGCGCACGGCCTTGATGAACCATCCGCTCTGGTTCTGGGACCGGGGGAAGTGGACGTCACCCGCACCGAAGACCAGCTGTCCGCGGGTCTTCCCCTCGCACGCTCGAGCGAGCGGCACTGACAGGAACTTCGGAAATGGGACGCTCCTGTTCTCGTGCGTCTTGGGCGTGCCGACTTCGACGTGGCTGCCGATGAGTACGGCGTTCTCCTCAATGAGCATCCGGCGCCGGAGGGTGTCGAGAGACGAGACCCGCAGGCCGATCGCCTCGCCCCAGCGGAGGCCCGTGTAGGCGAGCAGGTAGACCAACGTCGCAGCCTCGCCGGCGTGCATCGCGAGGAGCTCCACCTGGGTGGACGTGAGGTAGGCGCGCTTCTTCTTCCCCTTGCGCGGGAGCTTCACACCGCGGGCCGGATTCGTGGAGATCCGCTTGTCGAGCACGGCGACATCGAGGATCGCGGCCAACACACCGAAAGCACGGATCACGACGCTCGCTGAACGTGGCTTTCCTCCGTTGGCCGTCATCCTCGTCACCCATGACACAACCTCGGAGTGTCGGATTTCTCCGATGCGTCTGTGGCCCCACTCTGGCTCCACGTGCACGCGCCAGCCGCTCTCGACGACGCGGAAGGCTGAAGGCTTGAGGTGCGACTGATTGCCGATCCACTCAACGCCGAGGTCGTGGATTGTCACCTTGGCCGTTCGTGGGTCGACGTACTCGCCGCGGTTCGTCGCGACCGTGATGTCGGCGAGGTAGCCCTCAGCATCCTTCCTACGCGCGAAGCCGCCCTTTTCGCGCGACTTCCGGTCTGGGTCGCGGTACTTGACGACGTACCGGACTCCGGCCTTGGTGGTGTATTTCTCGATGCTGCCCATGTTGTGCTCCGTTGTTCGTAGCTGCCGGGTGGCCGCTACTTCTAAGCCATGCGGCGGATTCGGGGTGGGTGCCTAGAAGGGCGCCGATCGGGCAATTTCTGCGGTTCGTCGATTTCCGCCGCATGGCCACTTAGTAGGACCGAACATCGGTCTCTCCGAAGGTGACCGCACGGTCGCGGCCGGACCCTTGACCGAAAGAACACCATGCCCGTCTACCTCACCCCCGACCAGGTTGTCCTGATGCTGCCCGGAGTCTCCCGTGGCCAGCTCGCACAGCTCCGCTTTCACGGCAAGGGTCCGAAGTACCGCAAGCCGACCCCCAAGACGGTTCTCTACGTTGAGTCCGAAGTGGTCGCGTGGGTGGAGAGCACCATGTGCGGCGGGGTCTAACGGGTAGAGGCCGTCTGCGGATGTCTCGGAAGCGTGGAGGCTACCCAAGACGATCAGAGCCCAGATCGACATCCAGCCATGGGCCCTCCGCCCAGCTCAGGTCCATCGTCTTAGTGATGTTTTTGAGCGTGTGATATGAATCTTGCGCTTGTTGGGCGAGCTGATAGACCTGATTCTCTGCCCATTCGTTCGGATTGTGATAGGTCAGGTACTCGTCCCCTTCAGGCGACGTGGCCGTGTACTGAATCACTTCTTGTTTGATCTGACTTGCTTGGTAGGCATCGGGGAATTCGCGCACAGCTTCGACAAGTCGTTCGATTTGCGTCATGACATTGCCTATCCACAAGCCGAGGCTGGTCCTCGTTCCGCCCTCCTCGCGCATCGTGAGCCACTCCACCAGCTCCCAATTCGTCATCTGCGAAACGGCCTCACTTGCTCCGGGGATTCTCGCTCTGTCAAACGGCTGATTGATGGGGACCACGAGCGCGACAGGCGGGATTCCAAGCGCCTTGGATATGTCGAGCAGCTGCATGACGGATAGGTCCGCTTTCCGCCCGCTCTCGACGTTCTGGATCGTGGACTTCGTTATGGCGGGGTTGGCAATGGCGGCGGCCAGCTCCTCGGCTGTCTTGAAGCCTGCCGCTCTTCGATAGCCGGCGACTCGCCGCCCAATTGGTTCAATTGTCATTTCGACAGTTTACACGCGAATGTGTTTGTGTAAACGACGATGGGTGCTATTGTAATTAATGCGACCACAAACACTCATAATTGTCGCAATGAAGATTGGAACCGAGATGACAAAGTACCTTTCGCCCGAGCAGGTCTGCGAGATCGTCCCCGGCCTCACGAAGGGTGGGCTGGCGCAGCTCCGCTTCACGGGCAAGGGCCCGCGATACCGCAAGCCGACACCCAAGACCGTCGTTTACCTCGAATCCGAGGTCATCGCCTGGATTGAAGGGTCGGCACGGATCGGGACCGCGCTCGAGGCGGTCTAGTGCCGAGCAAAGAAAAAGCCGCCGCGCCTGGCAGGGCAACGACGGCAGCGACATTCACCGAACCACGAAGTAAGGGAACAATCATGTTCGAACGTACCACCGTAACGACCACCACCGACAGGGGCTGGAATGCTCAGGCGTGGATCGAGGCGCACCCCAACTGGGCCGACGAGCCCGTGTCCGCCATCATTCGGGCAGGCTTCACCGCGCAGGAACTCGACGGCCTCTTCGACCGCCTGAAGCCCGCTCACGCCCTCGCCGTCCTGAGGGAGTCCGCCGGGCTGACTGTCGAGGACGTGGCCGACCTCGCCGGCATCTCGCCCAACTACCTCGCCCGGATCGAAAATGGGGATACGCAGCCCACGCCCGCACTCGCCGGGCACGTCTCCGCCGTGATCGCTCGCGACCTCAGCGGGGCAGCCGTCCCGATCGTCGCCACCGCGGCCGGCTTCATCGTGCAGCCCGACAGCCTGCTGATGAAGTCCCTTTGCAATGCCGACAACGGGTCGAGTGTCGATCGTGGCCGCTACCTGATCAACGATGGAGCGGCACTGTGATCCTCCACCTCGTCGCGGCCAACAATGGCCCGTTCATCTACCTCGACGCGCGAGAGGACTACTTGAGCCCCGCGGACGCCCGCAGGCTCGGGACTCGACTTCACTGTCTGGCCGCCGAGGCCGATCCTCCCGTTGCAGAAGACGACGAACCGATCCTGTACGCCGTCAAGGGGATGTCTGGCGCCGACGAGTGCATCCAGGTCGTGTCCGAGGAATGGGGCGCACGCATCCCGATGACTCCCACCGAGGCTCGAAAGCTGGCGATCAAGCTGATCGAGCTGGCGCACAAGATCGAGCACCCGACCACCGCTTCCGAGTGGCCGTAAGGAGCACCCATGACCGACTCACGACTTCCCGAGCGCTACCTGAACGATAGGCGGATCAATCGGCTGAGCGCCGAGCACTTCCGGTCCTACGTCATGGCGACGCTGTGGAGCGTGTCCAATCGCACGGACGGCGTGCTGACCGACCAGGACTTGACCCTGATCCCCGGCTTCAGCATGACGGCACCCGCAGCGTTCGAGGCCGCCGAGCTCTGGGCGGGGCGATCGGGTGAATGGACCATCGAGGACTTCGCTGCCACGCAGACAAGCCGGCACGACCTCGAGACACTGGACAACGCCCGACGTGCCGACCGCGACAAGAAGCGACGACAGCGAGCCGAGCGAAAGCCAGACGGACCCACCTTCACCCCTAGTCCCGGGGATGATCCCGGGGACGTGTCCCGGGGGACAGCACAGGATAGGACAGGACAGGCAAGGCAAGGACAGGCTGAGTACTTAGAGCCTTCAGGTCTTGACGAAACCGAGACTGTGAACGAGCAGACGGGGGAAGTCACTGACGCTGCACCTCGGTATGCGTACGTCACCGAGAACGGCAAGACTCGCCGCGTCAGGGCTGCCTGATGGGCGTCCTGTTGGAGTGGCCGACCGTGGAGCCTGGCCGGCCCTACCGGTGGCTGCTGTCACTCGACCTCGACAAGCCTGCCCCCACGTGTGCCAAGCATCGGGAGCGCACGAACGGGCTCGGCATCTGCTACCCGTGCGTCTCTGAGTGGCGCGCCTCGCTGGGGGCCGACCCCGACGAGTGGACGGACTGTCGCATCTGCCTGTATCCGTTGCACCCTGCAGCTGAGGTCGGCGGCTTCGACACCTGCCCCAGTTGTGACATGTCACCGATTGAACGCATGGATGACCTCGAGAAGGGGCCGACGCCGTGACACGCGCACAAGCTCGACCCGCTGAGCATTACATCCACGCTGGGGGCGGCGTCATCGTCGTCCCCGCGCGGGTGTGCGCGTACCTGAACCGGTACGCCGGCCTCGACACGTTCAGGCGCACCAATGTCGGCATCGACGCGGAGGTCGACGCGCTGCTTGTCGCGTTCCATATCGCTGAGAACGCCTGGCTTAAGTCCGTCACCGGCACCCCTACAGCAGCACCGCCGGAACTCCCTGCATCCTCAGAATGGCTCTCAACAACGATCGTTGCAGCTCTACTCGGAATGACAGATCGGGGCGTTCGCACAGCGATCGCCGCGGGACGACTCCAAGCCGAATCTGTCGCCGGCCGCTACCGAATCAGCCGAGAAGCCCTCAACCATTTCCGGCAGGGCCGCAAGCAACTACCCAAGGAGACACCGTGAACTACAAGACCGAGCTGCTCGAGAAGAAGAAAGCCGCCCTCACCGCGGCCGAGCGGCTGCTGACCGCAGCACGCACCGAGAACCGCAACCTCAGCGTCGCGGAAGACCAGGACTACAAGCGCCACACCGACGACATCCGCGCACTCAACCAGCGGATCGACCAGACCGACAGCGACGCTCGCAGCAACGCCATGTCGGAGGCCGCATTCCTGACTCTCGGAAGCGACAACCGCAACGACCGCCCCGTGTTCGGTGAAGTCCGCGCCGCGTCCCTCGTCCCCTCCCGCGCCGAGTACCAGGAGCTCGCGACCGAACAGCGCGCACTCGGCAGCTCGTCGGCCGGCGTGCTGCTCACCACGGCAAGCGCGAACCAGTGGTTCGATCGGCTCCGTGCCAAGAGCGTCTTTCTGACCTCCGGCCCGCGGTTCGTCACCATTTCCGAGCACGCCGAGCGCT
This sequence comes from Cryobacterium sp. TmT2-59, assembly GCF_004403545.1. Classification (NCBI taxonomy): domain Bacteria; kingdom Bacillati; phylum Actinomycetota; class Actinomycetes; order Micrococcales; family Microbacteriaceae; genus Cryobacterium; species Cryobacterium sp. TmT2-59. Next base: position 33,250 of record NZ_SOGM01000045.1, read on the forward strand.
ACCCCGTCATCAGCTCCAGCGTGACCGTGGGAGCCCGCAACGACACCGACGCGATCGCGCCCAGCGACCCCGGCCTCACGTCCGTCACGCTCGAGCCTGTGTCCTACGCGGCCATGACCCTGGTTGCCAATGAGGTTCTCGCCGACAGCAACGGGCAGGCGCGAGAGATCGTTTCCGCCGACCTGCTGCGTCAGGCCGCGTCCAAGATCGAGGGCGACCTGTTCACCGGCACGGGCGCCGCATCGCCCAAGCGGATCTACGGGCTGCTCACCGCGTCCGGTACTCAGACCCTCGCCGCCGCGGGTACGCTGACCATTGACAAGCTGCTGACCGTGCAGTCCAACCTCGAGGCCGCCGGAGCCGACCGCAGCCGCATCGCGTTCTACCTCAACCCGGCCGGCTGGGCTTCGATCCGCGGCATCAAGGACACCACGGGCCGCTACCTGCTCATGCCCGACCTCGCCAACGCGGACAAGCCGACACTGTTCGGCTCGCCGGTCTACGTCACGGCGAACATGCCCGCGGCCAACGCTCTGGCCGTCGACCTCGACCAGGTGATCGTGGGAGTCGGTGAAGACGTGAACCTCGCCTACTCCGAGGACTACGCCTTCAACACCAACTCGACCGCGATCCGCCTCACCACTCGCATCGACTTGGGCGTCATCAACGCCCTCGCCGTGCACAAGATCACCGGCATCGTCTAGGTCGGTGGATCCCAGTGGCTAGTAAGACTCTGACGTTCGACATTTTCGGGCGCGACAAGACAGCATCCAAGGCGATAAAGGGCATTGGTGATGCGGCAGACAGCATGGGCTCGAAGCTGGGGAAAATGGCCTCAGCGATCGGGTTAGCGTTCGCAGCCAAGGCGGTCGTGGATTTTGGCATCGACTCGGTGAAGGCGTTCGCTGAGGCGCAGACCGCACAGGCGAAACTGGCTGACGCGTTCTCCCGGTTCCCGAAGCTGGCCGATACGAACATCGACAAGCTCGGAAAACTGAACTCGGCCCTTGCGAAGAAGACCCGGTTTGACGATGACGCGGCCTCGTCGGGCCAGGCCGTCTTGGCCCAGTTCGGGCTGACGGGGGCACAGCTTGAGAAGCTGACGCCGCTGCTACAGGACTATGCGGCGAAGACGGGTAAGGACTTGCCGACTGCTGCCGAGGGGCTCGGCAAGGCGCTCCTCGGTCAGGGGCGCTCGCTGAAAGACATTGGTGTCGACTTCACGGACACAGGGACTCTCGCGGGAAACTTCGACTCAATCGTGGGGTCGCTCTCGGACAAGGTTGGCGGTTTTGCTGAGAAGGAGGGCGCAAGCGCGGCGGGCCAGCTTGAGATCCTGAAGAACAGGTTCGGCGAGATCCAGGAGAAGATCGGCGAGTCGCTGATGCCGGCGCTTGACGACCTGGCAACGCTGGTCGAAGAAGACATCATGCCGGCCGTGGAGGACTTCAGCACATGGTTTGTGGATGACGGGCTACCCGCGCTCAAGGACTTTTCCAGCTTCATTCGGACAGATGTGGTTCCGGTTTTTGAAAGCATGAATTCCACGTATTGGGAGAAGGTTCAGCCAGCGCTCTACGACTTCGGGTACCAGCTCGGCGAGCAGGGCCTCAATGTCACCACCTTCGGCGAAACAAACCGGACCACTTTTGACAAGATCCGGGCCGCAGTCGACACGGTGCATCCCGCGGTGGTCAGGATGCAGGACGGGTTCATTACGGGTGTTGCCGTTTCGATGGGGACAGTTCTGAGCATTCCTGGGCGCATCAGTGGCGTGTTCGCAACTGCTGGCGATCTGCTGCACACCGCAGGCGTGAACATCATGGCCGGCCTCGGCCGTGGAATCATCGCTGGGATCGGCAGCATGAAGGGCGGGCTGAACACGGCGATCGGCATCATCAACGATGCCATCAGCGGCGTGAACACGGTCGGCGCTGCACTGTCCAAGGCGACGGGCGGCAAGCTCAACATTCAGGTCGGAAAAATCCCAATGCTCGCCACGGGTGGAACGGCGCTTACGGCGGGCATGGCGCTTGTTGGTGAGCGTGGCCCTGAGCTGCTGCACCTGCCCAAGGGCGCGTCCGTCATTCCGCTCGACCGCGTAGGCACCACGTCGGCCGGCAACTCGGGCGGCAACATCTGGCACATCTCAAGTCCTGCGGATCCGCTCGCCGTCGCGCACGCGGTGCTCCGCAGACAGAACGCATTGGGGGCGGTGTGATGTCGACGGATGAGATCACTGTCGTGCTGGCCGCGCACATGATCAACGGCATCGCCTAACCCCTCGTGAGTGCCGCCTGCACCCCCTCCCGGTGCAGGCGGTACCACCAACACAGCTTGCGTCAACCTCACCGCCCAGGACTCGTGCAGCGCGACACGCACACGAACACCGAGGACCAACGGAATGGATGGCCGGATAGCGCATTTCCTTTCATGCGCAATGACCCGACCAGCGCATCGAGTGTCCGCAGTCGAAGACGACCGCGACACACTCACACAGTGAACAGCCCTCGACCTCACCAGGCCGGGGGCTTTCCTGTTTTGTGGATCAACCCTCTGACCCGGCATTTATTTTAAAGAAACGGGGATACGGACGACCGCCCTCTCTTCCTTTTTTCTCCCCCCGGGACGCACCGAGGGGGTCGCGCGCGAGAATGCCAGCCCGGCGCCCCTCGGACTGGGACAGGCGGGACGCCCCCGACCCTTGCGATCATCTAGTCAAACGGGGGAGCACACCATGGGATTCTTTAGCCGCAAGCGCACAGTGAACTACTTGCCGAACGCAACGGACACGATGCCCGTGGCCGGAGTGAGCTACCGGCAGCCGGCCATTCGTGGCAGCGGAATCGGCCCGTTCCAGCTCATGGCAGACCCGGGCAACGAGTACGACAAGAACGCGGTCGCCGTCTATCAGGACAAGCGACACGTGGGCTTCCTGCCTGCCGACGATGCGAGGCTGTGGAGTCGCCTGGTCAAGAAGCTGTCCAAGGAAGGCACCGAGGTCTGGGTTCACGGGGACGTGCGTCAAGACGGCAGCAACCGGTGGATCCTGCTCAACGTCCCGCCGGAGGCTCAAGTGCGAGCTTGGCTCAAGGGAGCCTAGGGGAGAACGAGCCGGTGTCCGAACTGATCAGGGGCACGACGGATGCCGTGCGAGAGCTGGTCTTCGCGCAGCTGCCCGCAGTGTCGACGGTCTAGCCCCACAGAAACCCCACAACTCCCCACAATTCAAACGTGATCTAAGAATCGAAGCACCCTCAAAACCCTTGATATTCCGGGGTTGTGCTGAGATTCCCGCGTCATTCCGGGGCTGTTTAGCGGGTTCGAATCCCTCACTTGCCACTCTTTCTTCCGCACGCCGTAGCGTTGAGCCATGACAACTCCTGGCTCAACCGAATTGCTGCGTCTCGCCCAGGACGCCGCGCTCGCCGCGGGGGAGCTGGCCGCCCGGCGCCGAGCCGAGGGCGTTCAGATCGCCGCGTCCAAGTCGTCCCCGGAAGACATCGTCACGAAGGCGGACCGGGAGACGGAAACGCTCATCCGCCGGCTGCTGGCCGCGGCGCGGCCGGATGACGGATTCTTCGGCGAGGAGTCGGAGGCGACGCCGGGCACATCCGGGCTCACCTGGGTGGTCGACCCGATCGACGGCACCGTCAACTACCTCTACCGGATCCCCGCCTGGGCGGTCAGCATCGCCGTCGTCGAGGGAGACCCCGATCCGGCCACGTGGCGAACGCTCGCCGGTGCGGTGCGGAACCCGTCCGGCGACGAGCTGTTCAGCGCGTCCGTCGGCGCCGGCGCCTGGCTGGGCGAGAGCCGGCTGCGGGTGCCGACCGCGGCGCCGGTGCCGCTGGCCTTGCTGGGCACCGGATTCTCTTACCGGGCGGACGAGCGGCTGCGGCAGGCGGACGTGGTGCGGGGCCTGATCGGCCGGGTGCGGGACATCCGTCGCATCGGCGCCGCGTCGCTCGACCTGTGCTCGGTGGCGGCGGGCCGTCTGGACCTCTACTACGAGCGCGGGCTCAAGCCCTGGGATCACGCGGCGGGCGCGCTGGTGGCCCGGGAGGCCGGGGCCCGCGTCGGCGGCTTCGGGGCGGACCGGGAGGGAATCGACCTGGTGATCGCGGGCGCCCCTGACCTCTACTCGGCGCTCGAGCCGATCCTGGCCGACCTGTTCGGCGAGTTCATGGATGGCGACCGGCGGCCCTGACCGGTAGCGCCCGGCACCCCTCCCAGCCCCGGAAAGACGGGGGAGGTGAGCCGTCTCGACGGCTCGTGGGCAGGCGGTCGAGACGGATGCTTGCCCCCCCGCTTTCGGGTGTCATTCCGTCTCGCGGAATGGGTGATTCGGCCTTCTGTTGGTAGCGTGTAGTGATTCGTTACTTTTGCAGTGGCCGAAAAGACTACTGTGACTCCGCCCCCGCGCCGAAAGATCTGCCTTTTGCTCCCTCACTCTTCAACATCGGCTGCACCTTCGCCCGATGCGAGTGACCCCGCGAAGAAGCACCTTACGCGTCGCGAGTTGCGCGAACGCGATGCGCGCGATCGCGCGCGGGCGTCGCGCGAGGCTGTCGCTGCCGCGCCCCTCATCGCCGCACCGGTCGAGCTCGTCGAAGCCGCCGTTCCGGACGCTGAGCCGCTCGAGAGCGTGGAAGTCCCCGCTGCGGACGAGCTCGTGCCGGAACCGGCCATGGAAGCCGCCGCGCCCGGTGTCGAGCGACTGCAGGCTCCCGTTTCGGCCGTGACCACGGCAACGGCGATCCCCTTCCCCACCCGCGCCCAGCTGCGCGCCGACCAGCCCCGCGAGCGCCCGGCCCGGGTTCGCCGCGCCCCGGCCTCCGAACGTCTGGCTCCGGCGGCCCGCGCGCGGGCCGCCGGCTCGTCGACGTCG
>NZ_SOGM01000044.1:0-90820 GCF_004403545.1 Cryobacterium sp. TmT2-59
AGGCCGAACCCGACGGTGCTGCGCGGCTCGGCGACGTCTTCGTTCGGGGCGGTGCCGTCGGGGTCGAGCCGGGCCTGCCACTGCAGGGCCATGCCCCGGATCAGGTCCGTGGGGAACGCGAACCCCTCCCCGGGCAGCCCCTGGGTTTCTTCGGTGATGGCACCGGTAGCGGCGGCGACCAGTGCGCGTTCCGCGGTCAGGAGGTCGTCCGGGGCGACGCTCGGGCTGACCTTGTCGAGGGCCGTGACGATGGCTTCGGCCGCGTCGATGCCGAGCTCCCCGCAGGTCAGTCCCGCGGCGACGGTCGGGTAGTACGGGGGCAGCATGCTGGTGCCGGCCCGCCGCTGGCTGACGTTCCCGCCGAGCCGCACACGCCGGTTGGCCTCCCGGGCGGAGACCCGGGTGAGGCGCGTGATCAGGTCGACGCCGTTGCTGGCCCCCTGTTTCCAGGCCAGGGAGTCGTGGCCGAGGATGCTGCGGGAGCGGTCCGCGACATCCGTTGCCGTGGCCACCCGTGCCGCGTCGACCCGGCGGCCGAGCTGCTCCACCGCGCCAAGGACGGCCAGGGCGCCCGTGTCAGTGAGTAGCGATAGCGTGATGTCGTCAAGGACAGTGGCGAGGGCCAAGGCGACTTGCCGGATCAGCTGCGCAGGTGAATCTGCAGCCTCTGCCGGGGCGGCTGGTGACTGCGGTGCGGATGCTCCTGCCATGCCCCGATTTTAGCGCAAAGCGTACGTGTTGTCGAGACTATCTCAACTATTTACCAAAGTATTTCGCAGATAGTTACGAATGAGGCGGGTGTTACTCGTGGGACTCGCCGGCTCGCGAGGCCGTGATGCACGCTGCCCAAAACCTCGCCGAGCCGTGAGTATCGCCCCTCTCCGGACACGAAAGAGGGGCGGAAGTCACGGCTCGCCCAGACCCCGCCGAACCGTGAGTTGCGATCCTCCGCAGACGAAAAAGAGGGGCGGAAGTCACGGCTCGGCGAGATCGAGAACGGGGAACGGGGAACGGGACCGGGGAACGGCACCGGGGACCGGGACCGGGAATGGGAATGGGAAACCAGGAACCGGGACCGGCGACCGCTTAGGAGGCGGCCAGGATCGCGACGGCGTGCGGAGACAGGAGCACGGCGCTCGCGTCGCGGCCCCGGACGGCCTCGCCCTCGGCCGCGAACTCGAGCAGCACGGCGCCGGCCTCGGCCGGCACACGCCGGGCGACCGCGGCCAGGTTCAGCAGGATCTGGGTGTCGCCGCGAGTGACCCGCAGCCACCGCTCGTGCTCGTCGAAGTCCACCGCGACCCGGTCGAGGCTGGGGTCGGTGAACCCCGCCTGGGAGCGGCGCAGGCCCGCCAGGGCCTGGTAGAAGGCGAGCAGACGAGCGTGCTCCGGCCGGGCGGTCTCGTCCCAGTCGAGCTTGGACCGGGTGAACGTCGCCGGGTCCTGCGGGTCGGGGACGGCGGCCGGGTCCCAGCCCATCCGGGCGAACTCGCCGATTCGGCCCTTGCGGGTGGCCTCGCCGAGTTCGGGTTCCGGATGCGAGGTGAAGAATTGCCACGGTGTGCCGGCGCCCCACTCCTCCCCCATGAAGAGCATCGGGGTGAACGGACCGAGCAGGGTCAGCGTCGCCGCGATCGCGAGCTGGCCGGCATCCAGGGTCGCGGGCAGCCGGTCGCCGGTGGCCCGGTTGCCGATCTGGTCGTGGTTCTGGCTGCCGACGACGAGGCGCCACGCGGGCGTCTTCTTCGTGTCGATCGGGCGGCCGTGCGTGCGGGCGCGGAAGCTGGAGAAGGTGCCGTCGTGGAAGAAACCGCGGGTGAGCACCTTGGCGAGGGCCCCGAGCGGCTCGAAGTCGGCGTAGTAGCCGGACGTCTCCCCGGTGAGCGAGACGTGCACCGCGTGGTGGAAGTCGTCGCTCCACTGGGCGGTGAGGCCGTAGCCGCCGGCTTCCCTCGGGGTGATCATCCGGGGGTCGTTGAGGTCGGACTCGGCGATCAGGCTGAGCGGCCGCCCGACGGATGCGCTCAGCGCGTCGACCGCGGAGCCGAGTTCCTCGAGCAGGTGGGTGGCGCGCTCGTCGTGCAGGGCGTGCACGGCGTCGAGCCGGAGGCCGTCGACGTGGTAGTCGCCCAGCCACATCAGGGCGTTGTCGATGATGTACTGCCGAACCGGGTCGGAGTCCGGCCCGTCGAGGTTGAGCGAGGACCCCCAGCTGGTGCCGCCCGCCTGGCTCAGGTAAGGGCCGTACTGGGGCAGGTAGTTGCCGCTGGGTCCGAGGTGGTTGTAGACGACATCCTGGATGACGCCGATGCCGGCCTGGTGGCAGGCGTCCACGAAGCCCTGGTAGGCCGCGGGCCCGCCGTACCCGTCGTGCACGGCGTACCAGAGCACGCCGTCGTAGCCCCAGTTGTGGGTGCCGTTGAAGGCGTTGACCGGCAGCAGTTCCACGAAGTCCACGCCGATGGAGGCCAGGTGGGGCAGCCGCTCGGCCGCGGCCGCCAGGGTGCCCTCCGGGGTGAAGGTGCCGAGGTGCATTTCGTAGATGGTGCTGCCGGCCAGTTGGCGACCGGTCCAGCGCTGGTCGCCCCAGACGTGCTCAGCGGCGTCGAAGGTGCGGGTGGCGCCGTGGACGCCGTTCGGCTGGTGCCGGGAGCGCGGATCGGGGAACGGCCCCTCGCCATCGACCAGGAAGCCGTAGTCGACCGGCCCGTCGCCCGCCGGGCGGGGCGCGCGCCACCATCCGTCTGCCTGACGCGTCAGCACCTGGGTGTCGTCGGACAGCGCGACGGCCATGGTGGTGGCGGTCGGCGCCCAGACCTCGAAGTACTCAGCGGGCATCGACGGCCCCTTCCGTGGCGGTGGCAGTGGCGGGTGCGGTTCCGTCGTCCGCAACGAGCAGGGCGACCGGGTAGCGCTGCAGCAGCGCGGCGACGGGGGTGATGCCCCCGGGGTGGCGGGCCCCGGTGAGCAGGTCGATCACGGGATGACCGGCCAGCACCACGGTGGTGTCGTTCCATCCGCCGGCCGCCGCGAGTCCAAGCGGCAGTCGGGTGGCGATGGTGACCGCGTCGCCGCGGTCGAAGGCGATCACGTTCTCGGCGCGGGCGCCGAGGGCCTCGACCGGCAGGTGGCGGAAGAAGCGTTCCGGCGCTTCCCGCCGCAGCCGCAGGGCGCGCGTGGTGACCAGGAGTTTCGCGGCGCCGGTCTCGTCGACGGGCGGCAGCCAGCCGCCGGCGATGCGGGCCAGGTAGTCGCGCCGCACGCCGTAGTCGACCGGGCGCCGGTTGTCGGGGTCGACGAGGGAGTCCTCCCAGAGCTCGCTGCCCTGGTAGACGTCCGGCACGCCGGGCGCGGTCAGCTGCACGAGCTTGTTGGAGAGGCCGTTGCTCCAGCCGGCCTGGCGCACCCGGTCGACGAAGGCGGTCAGGGTCGTACGGACAGCCGGGTTGTCGACGGTGGCGGCCACGAGGCGGTGCATCGCGGTTTCGAACTCCGCGTTCTGCGCCGTCCAGGTGGTCGAGGTGCCGGCCTCGCGGGCGGCCTTCTCCGCGTAGGCGATGAGCCGGTCCGGGGATGCCGGCCAGGCGCCGACGATGGCCTGCCAGAGCAGGTTCTCGAACGGGGCGTCGCCGAGCGGCGCGGCGGCGCGCAGGGCGCGCAGGGCGTTTTCCCACTCGGCGGGGATCTCGGCCAGCACCGAGATGCGGGCCCGCACGTCCTCGCCGCGCTTGGTGTCGTGGGTGGAGAGGGTGGTCATCGAGGCGGGGAAGGTGGCCTGGCGCACCTGCTGCCGGCGGTGGAACTCGGCCGCGTCGACGGCGAACTCCCCCGGGTCGGCCCCGACCTCGTTGAGGGAGGTCAGCCGGCTGTAGCGGTAGTAGGAGGTGTCTTCGACCCCCTTGGCCATCACCATGCCGGACGTCTGCTGGAACCGCACGGCCGCCGGATGCCCCGGGTCGGCCAGCATGGGCAGCAACGCGTCGATCACGGGCGCGAGGTCGGGCCGTCGGTCTGCCGCGGTAGCCGCGGCCGCGTGCAGCTTCTCGGCACCGACCGGAAGGTAGGAGCGGTAGACCGGGAAGCAGGCGAACAGCTCGGCCACCGCGTCGTCGGCGTTCTTGATCGCGGGCAGGAGCCGGACGATACGCTCGACCTCGGCGCGGAGGCTGCCGTCGGCGATGGCGCGTTTCTGCGTGTGCACCAGCTCCGGCCAGTCCGCCTGGCCCCCGGTCTCGGCCTGCAGCCGGGCCTCGAGGGCGTCCAGCGCCCCCTGGCCGGCCGGGTCGACGAGGAGCCGGTCGAAGTCGGCGAGGGCGTCGTAGCCGGTGGTGCCGCTCGTGGCCCAGTTCGCGGGCAGCTGCTCGCCGCCCTCGAGGATCTTCTCGACCAGGACATAGGCCCCGCCGGTCGCATCCCGCAGCCGGTCCAGGTAACCGCCCGGGTCGGCGAGGCCGTCCGGGTGGTCGACCCGCAGCCCCTGAACGAGACCGTCCTGCACCCAGCGGAGAATCTCCCGGTGCGATTCGTCGAAGACCCAGGGGGTCTCAACCTTGAGCCCGGCCAGGGTGCTGACCGTGAAGAACCGCCGGTAGTTCAGCTCCGCGTCCGCACGGCGCCAGCCGACGAGTTGGTAGCTCTGCCGCCCGTGCACGGTGCGGGCATCCGCTCCGTCGTCGGCCGTGCCGGGTGCCAGGGGGAACCGGTTGTCGTAGTAGTGCAGTTCGTCGCCGACCACGCTCAGCCGGTCGAGTTCGTCCGCGCCGTCGCCGAGCACGGGCAGCAGGATGCGGTCGCCGCCCGCGGCCCAGTCCACGTCGAAGGCTTCCGCATAGCGGGACGAGCCGCCGAGCCGGAGCAGGTCCCACCACCAGGCGTTGCCGGCCGGGGTCGCGACGCCCATGTGGTTGGGCACGATGTCCACGAGGATGCCGCGGCCGGCATCCGTCGCCGCGGCCGTTAGGCGGGCCAGCGCCTCCGCGCCCCCGCGCACCGGGTCGATCCCGGAATGGTCGATCACGTCGTAGCCGTGGTCAGAGCCGTCCTCGGCCGCGAGCAGCGGGGACAGGTAGATCCAGTCGGCGCCGAGCTCGGTCACGTAGTCGAGCACGGATGCCGCGGCGTCCAGGTCGAACGCCGCCGTGATCTGGAGCCGGTAGGTGGAGAGCGGGATCCTCACTGGTTGGCCAGGAACTCGGCGTCGACCACGGTGATGGCGCCGGTGTGGCCGGCGGCCAGCGAGGCGGCCACGGAGTGATCCGGCGGGGTCTCCGGCGCGTGGTAGGCGCGGAGGACCACGATCGACCGGGAGGTGACCGTGTGCTTGGCGCCGGCCGGGCGCGGGATGGAGTCGGCACCCTCGCCGCCGGTGTCGACGACGACCTCCCACTCCGGGGCGTATTCGACCGGAGGCAGGGTGAACTCGACGTCTTCGCCTTCCGCGTTGAAGCAGAGCAGGAAGTTCACGTCGGTCACGGTCTGGCCGCGGGAGTCGCGTTCCCGGATGCCGTCCCCGTTGAGGAACATCGCGACCGTGCGGGTGCGGTTCTCGTCCCAGTCGTAGGACTGCATCTCGGTGCCGTCGCTGGTCAGCCAGACGATGTCACTGAGGGCGTCGGCCGGGTTGCGCTTGCCGGGGTGCCCGTCGAAGAAGCGGCTGCGGCGGAAGGTGGGGTGCTCGCGGCGCAGCCGGGACACGGCGGCCGTGAACTCGATCAGCGGGTGGTCCGCCTCGTCCCAGTGCAGCCAGCTCAGCTCGTTGTCCTGCGCGTAGGTGTTGTTGTTGCCGTTCTGGGTGCGGCCGAGTTCGTCGCCGTGCAGGATCATCGGCACGCCCTGCGAGAGCAGCATGGTGGCGAGGAAGTTGCGCTGCTGGCGGGCGCGCAGGACGAGGATCTCCGGGTCGGAGGTGGGCCCTTCCTCGCCGAGGTTCCAGGACCGGTTGTGGGACTCGCCGTCCTGGTTGTTCTCCCCGTTGGCGTCGTTGCGCTTCTCGTTGTAGGAGACCAGGTCGGAGAGGGTGAACCCGTCGTGCGCGGTGACGAAGTTGATCGACGCCACCGGGCGGCGTCCGGAGTGTTCGTACAGGTCGGCGGATCCGGTGATGCGCGAGGCGAACTCGCCCAGCGTCGACGGTTCGCCGCGCCAGAAGTCGCGCACGGTGTCGCGGTATTTGCCGTTCCATTCCGTCCACTGGGCCGGGAAGTTGCCGACCTGGTAGCCGCCGGGGCCGACGTCCCACGGCTCGGCGATGAGCTTGACCTGGGACACGATCGGGTCCTGCTGCACGAGTTCGAAGAAGGTGGAGAGCTTGTCCACGTCGTAGAGGTCGCGGGCCAGCGCCGACGCCAGGTCGAACCGGAAACCGTCGACGTGCATCTCGATCACCCAGTAGCGCAGCGAGTCCATGATGAGCTGCAGCGAGTGCGGGTGGCGCACGTTCAGGGTGTTGCCCGTGCCCGTGTAGTCCATGTAGTAGCGCTTGTCATCGTCCATCAGGCGGTAGTACGCCTCGTTGTCGATGCCCTTGAAGGAGATCGTCGGGCCGAGGTGGTTGCCCTCCGCGGTGTGGTTGTAGACGACGTCGAGGATGACCTCGATGCCCGCGTCGTGCAGGCTCCGCACCATCCCCTTGAATTCCTGCACCTGGTTTCCGAGGTCCCCGGTCGACGAGTACGCGTTGTGGGGTGCGAAGAAGCCGATGGTGTTGTAGCCCCAGTAGTTGTTCAGGCCCTTTTCCTCGAGGGTGCCGTCGTTGACGAACTGGTGCACGGGCATCAGTTCGATCGCGGTCACGCCGAGCTTCTGCAGGTGGTCGATGACCGACGGATGCGCGACGCCCGCGTACGTTCCCCGCTGCGACTCCGGCACGAGCTCCTGCAGCTTCGTCAGCCCCTTGACGTGGGCTTCGTAGATGAGGGAGTCACGGTAGGGCGTGCGCAACGGTCGGTCGCCGACCCAGTCGAAGAACGGGTTGACGACCACGCCGAGCATCATGTGCGGGGCGGAGTCCTCGTCGTTGCGGGAATCGGGGTCGCCGAAGTTGTAGGAGAACAGCGACTGGTCCCAGTCGATGCTGCCGCAGGTGGCCTTGGCGTACGGGTCGAGCAGCAGCTTGTTCGCGTTGGAGCGCTTGCCCTCGGCCGGGTTGTACTCACCGTGCACGCGGTAGCCGTAGCGCTGCCCCGGCTGGATCAGCGGCAGGTAGCAGTGCCAGATGAAGGCATCCGATTCGATCACCTCGACCCGGGTCTCGATTCCGTCGTCGTCGAACAGGCAGAGTTCCACCCGGTGGGCGGCCTCACTGTACAGGGCGAAGTTCGTGCCGCTTCCGTCGTAGGTTGCGCCAAGCGGGTAAGCGGTACCGGGCCAGGTTTCCAAAGGGGCTCCTCAAGTTTCGAGTGGACCTGCGGTTCAAAGCGTGCCTCGGGCCCATCAGTACGCTACAGCAGTGTTCCTGTGGCCCCGTCTGGGTAGTATGCCCGTGTGAACGAGGTCGTCATCTTCGCGCCGTCCCCGGTCCTGACCGTCACCGTCGAGGGCCGGGCCGACCACGCCGACATCCATCTGCACGCCGGTGGGCAGGGCGTCTGGCAGGCACGGATGCTGCAGGCCCTCGGCGCGTCGGTCACGATGTGCTGCGTGCTGACGGGTGAGACCGGCCAGGTGCTCGGTCACCTCGTCGCCGATGAGGGCATCCGGGTGCTCGCCGTGCGCCGGGCCGGCCGGGGTGCCGCCTATGTGCACGACCGGCGTGGCGGCGAGCGCAGCCAGGTCGCTGCGACCCAGGGTGAGCCGCTCTCCCGCCATGACCTCGACGAGCTCTACGACCTCACCCTGCGGGCCGGGCTGGGCGCGGACGCCATCGTTCTCAGCGGGCCGGCCGGAGAAGACGTCGTGCCGGCGGATGTCTACCGGCGCCTGGCCGCCGACCTGCGCTCCACCGGCCGGTTCGTGATCGCCGACCTCGCCGGGGAGCGCCTCACCGCGGCCCTCGGCGGCAAGGTCAGTGTCGTCAAGGTCAGCGACGACGAGCTGCTGGCCGACGGCCGCATCAGCGCGCCCGACGAGGAGCAGCTCTTCGCCGCCGCGTACAGCCTGCGGGACGAGGGAGCGGACACGGTCATCATCAGCCGGGCGGAGAAGCCCCTGCTTCTGCTGGCCGACGACACGCTCAGCGAGGTCTGCGTGCCCACGATGCAGATCGCCGATCCGCACGGCGCGGGTGACTCCCTCACGGCCGGTGTGGCGGCCACCCTGGCGGCGGGCGGCACCATCGAGGAGGCCGTATCGGTCGGTGCGGCCGCCGGCGCCCTGAACGTGACCCGGCACGGCCTGGGCACCGGCAAGGCTGAGACCGTGCGGCTGCTGCGGGACCATGTGCGCGTCTACCCGGTGGAGTGGGTCCCCGCGTTCGCGAAGAGGCTCACCCCGGACGAACTCGCACAGACGGTGCAGAACGAATGATCCCGGCATTCACGACCCTCATCACCAACGACGACGGCATCAACTCCCCCGGCCTGCTCCGGCTCGCCCTGGCGGCCCTCGACGCCGGCCTGGACGTGGTGGTCGCCGCTCCGGCGGCGGAATCCAGCGGCAGCGGGGCCTCCATCACTTCCACGGGAACCGATGGCCGCATCGTCGTCGACCGTCGGCACCTGGAGGGTCTCGACGGGGTGCCCTGCTACGCCGTACACGCCGCCCCCGCCCTGATCAGCCTGATCGCCAGCCACGGCGCATTCGGCCAGGCGCCCGAGCTGGTTCTCTCGGGGGTGAATCCGGGCGCCAACGTGGGCCGGGCCATCCTGCACTCCGGCACGGTGGGGGCCGCGCTCACCGCGGGCGTCAACGGCGGTCGCGGCCTGGCCGTGTCCCTGGACGTTGCCCCGGACACGACGACCCCGCGCTGGGGCGTCGCGTCACGCCTGGCCGCCCGGCTGATCCCATTCCTGCTCGACCAGCCCACCGGCACCGTATTGAACCTGAACGTGCCCATAATCGTGGGCGACGAGCCGCCGGAGGTCCGTACGGCCAAACTGGCCCGCTTCGGCATCGTGCAAACCACGATGACGCAGCAGGACCGGCATCAGATCCGCCTGGCCGTGGCCGATAACGCGGCCCACGCGGAGTCCGGGAGCGACGCCGACCTGCTCCGCCTGGGCTACGCCACCGTCACGAGCCTCCGCTCGGTCGAGGAACGCCCGCTCGCGGACCTCGTGCTGGAGCCGGTCCCGGTGGCGACGAGCGCGGCCCCGCCGGGGCCGGGACGTCAGTCGGCCAGCAGCTCACGCACGAGCGGCGCAACCTCGGTGCCGTAGAGCTCGATGCTGGTCATCAGTTTCTCGTGCGCCAGGGTGCCGAGGCTGTACTTCAGGTCGAAGCGGGAGAGCCCCAGTCCCTGCGCGGCGGCGGCGATCTTGCGGGCCACGGTCTCCGGCGATCCGACGAAAAGGGCGCCGTCCGGGCTGGCGTCGTGCTCGAAACGTTCCCGGGTCACGGGACCCCAGCCGCGTTCACGCCCGATCCGGTCCTGCATGGCGGCGTAGTGCGGCCACATCTCCTCCCGGGCCTGGGCATCCGTGCCGGCGATGTACCCCGGGGAGTGTTCGCCGATCGGCTTCGTCGGCTTCCCGAACTGGGCCAGCGCCCGGTGGTAGAGCTCGACCAGCGGGGCGAAGGCCAGCGGGGAACCGCCGATGATGGCGAGCATCAGCGGCAGGCCGTAGTGGGCGGCGCGCACGACGGACTGCGGGCTTCCACCCACCCCGATCCAGGTGGTGAGGGCCCCTGACTCGGTGGGCGGGAACACGCGCTGATCGGTCAGGCCGCCGCGGGTCTCCCCGGCCCAGGTGACGGGCGCCTCCTTGAGCAGCTCGGTGAACAGGTTGAGCTTCTCCTCGAACAGTTTCTCGTAGTCGGAGAGCTCCAACCCGAAGAGGGGGAACGATTCGGTGAAGGATCCCCGGCCGAGGATCACCTCAGCACGGCCGCCGGAGACGGCGTCGAGGGTCGAGAACCGCTGGAAGACGCGCACCGGGTCGTCTGAGCTGAGCACCGTGACGGCCGAGCCGAGACGGATGCCGGTGGTCTGCCCGGCGATCGCGGCCAGGACCACCTCGGGGGCGGACACCGCGAAGTCTTCCCGGTGGTGTTCACCGATTCCGAAGAAGTCCAGGCCCACCTGGTCGGCCAGCACCGCTTCGGCGACCACGTTGCGCAGCACCTGAGCCTGGGAGAGGCGCGTTCCCGAGGCGTCGAACGTGACGTCTCCGAAGGTGTCCAGGCCGAGTTCGAACTTCTGCGTCATGTGGTTGCGCTCCTTGATCATGGTACAAAGTCTATGCAAATGTATAGATAGGGAGAACCGTGGCTGCCGTCAGGATATTCCGGTGCAGACGTGAGGCCGGGCGGACGGTCGGGCAGAATGAAACCGGCGGCCGCGAATCGGTCGCCACCAAGGCAGGAGCCTCCGACATGACCGAACTCGACCTCATCACCCTGTGGACCAAGGCCCGCTGGCACATCATCGTGTCCCAGTTCGCACCGACCTTCCTGCTGACCTCCCTCGTGGCGCTCCTCTCCCTCGGCCTCGACACCGCGGCGGTTAGCGTGCGCATCGCCGCCGCCGGCATCCTGCTGGCCTCCGGTGTGCTCGGCGCCCTCGCCCAGATCGCCGCCGCGAACGAGGGGCTGGCGATCATCGAGGATCTGCGCGCCGTGCCGGTGCTCAGCACACTCGGCAAGCGGATCGTGGCGTCCGAGGCCTGGATCGACATTGTGCGCTTCGGCACCCCCGGGGTGTTCGTCATCGTCTACATCGCCCTGCTCGCGGCCCTGTTCCTGCCGTTCGCCTAGACGAGGCCGGCTCAGACCGCGTCCAGGTAGACCCAGCGGCGATCGATCTTCACGAACCGGCTCACCTCGTGCTGCGTCGACGGCGTGCCCCGGTCCCGGCAGTACGCCGTGAACTCCACCACCCCCTCGGTGTCGAACGGGCCGCCCGCCACGGTCCGTTCGATCTCGAGGCGGGTCCACCGCAGCTCGTCGTCCAGTGCGAACGTCTCCGGCTGGGTGCGCGGATGCCACGTCGCCAACAGGTACGCCGCGTCGCCGACCGCGAACGCCGCATAGCGGGAACGCATCAGCGCCTCGGCGGTGGGTGCGGCGGCCTCCCTGCGGTGGAACCGTCCACAGCACTCGGCATAAGGGTTGCCGCTCAGGCAGGGACACCGCAGGGGGCGGGACTCGGGGGTCGGAGGAATCTGCACCGTTCCAGTATCCGTCAGGTCCTGGCGGCATCCGCGGACGGGCCGACACACACAGGGAAAGACGGCGGCAGGTTGACGGTCCTGGACCCGCGAGATCACCCCGAAGGGAAGAATGAGGGCATTCAACGGTGGTCTTTGCCCTCTCACGCGTCACTGCGAAGCTCCACCGAGACCCGTGCGGCCACTAGCCTGCTGGTATGGGTGAGGCAGAGCAAGAACTGACCGGGGGCAACGCGTCCGGCCGTGTTGTGCGAGTGGGCGGCACGGTGCGAAAGCCCTGGATCGACAACAGCTTGGTCGTGCAGAGTTACCTTGCGGCGCTCCGTTCGCACGGAGTGGACGCTCCGCACCCGCTCGGCCGCGATGAGACCGGTCGTCAGACGGTCGAGTATGTGGAAGGCGCGATCGCGCTGAGTCAGATGCCGCTTCATGCCGAGGACCTGCGCCGGGTCGGTCGGATGATCCGCCGCATCCACGATGTGAGCGAATCTATTCCGGTCCCCGACCCTGAGGGTTGGAAGATGCTGCTGCCAGCGGACAAGCCGAACCTGATGTGCCACAACGATCTTGCGCCGTGGAACCTCGTCATTGGCGAGCGCTGGGTATTCATCGATTGGGATGGTGCGGGGCCGAGCACCCGGCTGTGGGACCTGGCCTACGCCGCCCAGGCGTTCGCCCTGCTGGTTAACGGTGAACCCGTCGAGTCCGCCGCGTCGAGGCTCCGGGCGTTCATCGATGGGTATGAGGCCGACGCTTTGCTCCGCGAGGCGCTTCCGGCGGCAATGGCGAAACGGACCGCGGCAATGTTCGAACTCCTGTGCACCTCCTATGAGACCGGTCTTCAGCCCTGGGCCGATATGTACGTGAACGGGCACGGTGAATTCTGGCGTGGAGCGGCCGAGTACGTCAATCGAAACCAAACGGCTTGGGAGCGAGCGCTCTCGCTATCGGAAAGCGCAATCCCGCCGACCAGTCCTGCGGGCCCTCCCGCCGGCAGCTGAGCGTCCGCAGGAATATCGGCGCGGCCGCTGGAGGATGATCGGCCCGGTGATGACGATGGCGATGGTGTTGTCTGAGTGCGCCGTGCGGCTTCCGTCTGCGCTCCGCAGGGTCCAACCGTCGTGCGGGCGCCCCTACTTTCCGTCGCGGACGCTCCGAGCGAAATTCTGAACGCGGGCCCTGAGCGCTTCGATGCGTCGCTGGCGCGCTGCCTGCACGTCGAAGCCGATGTAGGCGACCGGGGGGAGCTTGCGGACGTTTCCCGAGCATTCGAAGCCGGCGCATGCCAGGGTGCCGACCGTGTCGCCGTTGCGACCCGCCTGGCCGGCACGCTTGATACTGAAGAACACCACGTCGTTCGGAAGATGCACGTCTTCGCACCATGAGCACTGGGGCCGCGTTCTGGTCTTCCCGTCGGCCTGACGCAATAGAATCCCGACCGGGCCCTCCACGAGGTCGACGATGACGTAACCGATCCCAGGGACCTTTGGATCCCGCCAGCCGAGGTAGTCGAGGTTGTCCCAGGACAGGGTTTCGAAGTCACGGGGAAGGGTGAGAGCCTTTCGCTCCCGGAGCGAAGCGTTGATGAAGGATGACCGGATGTCTGGGGCGGTGAGCGGGAGCATGAGGTGGCGATGCCTTCTGTCTCTGTAGCAGAACTGTTGAATGCGGGGAATGGGCAGTGATGGGCAGTGTGGTGCCGTCAGGCCGGCGGCCAATTGTTCAAGACAACGTCGAGGGCATCCAAGGCCCGGGACCACGAAGCATCCGCTGCTCGTTGCGTGTTCTGAAAGCCTCCGGAACGTTCCAGGCTCACGTAGCCGTGAAACACACTGTGGAGCAGCCGCACCGCATCGGTCTGGTCCGGTTCCTCGAGTGCATAGCCCCGAAGGATGGCCCGGGTCATCGCCGCGTGCCGACCCGCCGCACTGGCGGCAGCCACCTCAGGATCGAGCTCCAGCCGAGTCGCGGCGTAACGCCCGGGATATTCTTTGGCGTAAGCCCTGTAGGCGTCGGCAAATGCGACCAGCGCGTCCTTGCCCGCACGGCCGGCCAAAGCGGCGGCTACGTGGTCGGCGAGTTCGGCCAGAGCCAACACGGCCACCCGTGTCCGGAGATCCTGCACGTTCTTGATGTGGGAGTAGAGGCTCGCATCCCTGACTCCGAAAAGGCGCGCCACAGCCGAGACCGTCACGCCTTCGAAACCGATCTCGTCGGCCAGATCAGCCGCTGCGACGGTCACGCGTTGCGTGGTCAGTCCTCTTCGTGCCATGGTGGCCCCTTTCCGGTTAATCCTACGATACCAATATAATTGCCTAATATCTCTAGGCGCACGACCGGCCAGCCGAATCAGCCTCGAACCGGAAGCTGCCTGGTCGGATCCGGCAGACTGCGAAACCCCGAACGGGTTAGTGTGTGGGGCACACGGGCGCGGCGGCGGTCGCGCTCAGGCGGGAGCATCCATGCGCACCTTGTTCTACGGATCCGGGCGAACCCCGATTCGAATCGATGATCACGTGCTGGCTCATCTGAAGGCCGTCATCACGACGAAGCTGCGTCGCGGTGAGAGTTTCCTACTCTCCTGGCGAGAGTCGGCACAGGTCGGAAATGGCCGCAGTTCGGTGTGGATTCACCCGAGCTGTGACCTGCACTACAAGTTTGACGGCGGCACCCCGCCGGCGCTCGATCCCGGCATCATCGTTGAGATGACCGATGAATCCATGCAACCCCGCGGGATCGAACTGGTGAATGTGAGTCTCGCACGCAGTCCTCACCAGCGCGCCGGTGATGAGTCGGACTGAAAGACTGGGCGTATGCCCGATCTCACTTTGCACGGCGGCGTCGGCAGCCGCGTTGACACCGAGATCGAAGTGAAGCGATCCAAATTTCTCTGCCGCCTCGTTCGCACCGAGACAGAGGATTCCACGCGTGGCGCCATCGACGACGCGCGTAAGGAGCATTGGAGTGCTCGCCACCACTGCTCGGCATTCGTGCTCGGGCCGAGCGGCGCACCAGACCAGGTGCGGCGTTCGAATGACGATGGCGAACCGTCAGGAACGGCGGGTCGGCCCATGCTCGAGGCACTGTCCGGGCGCGGATTCGTCGATTGCGTGGCCGTCGTCACCCGCTACTTCGGTGGCGTACTTCTCGGTCCCGGCGGCCTCGTGCGCGCCTACTCGGAGGCCGTTCTGACCACGATCGACGAGGCCCAGTCCGGCGGGCTGGTGGTGGGGCGCGAGCGCCGCGAACTGTTCAGGCTTGCACTTTCCCACGCGGATGCCGGTCGCATCGAGGCCGAGTTGCGCCAGCGCGGAGTGCTCATCCTGGGGACGGACTATGGGCGTGACGCGGTACTGCACATCGCCGGTGACGACGCCGCGCGGCTCGCCGCGATCGTGGCCGGTGCAACGGCCGGCAGCGCGGAGCTGGAGGCCCTCGGCCACGAATGGGTAGACGTCGAACGGTAGTCCGGTTGTGGCGTGGCGCCCCGCGAGGTGCACTGCGGTGGCGGTGGGTGAACGACATGTGAACATCATCTCTATAAATTGACATCCATCGATGTATTGTCGAGACTTCACCTCGACACGCATCGATTTTGTCGTCGCAGAGGTGGCCCCCCGATCCGCGCCGCCCTCAAGAAATCAAGAAGGAATGACCACTCATGAGTGACAAGCCCACCGTTCTCTTCGTCTGCGTGCACAACGCGGGCCGCTCCCAGATGGCCGCCGGCTACATGACGGCTCTCTCCGCGGGCCGCGTCGAGGTGCTCTCCGCCGGCTCGGCGCCCAAGGACCAGATCAACCCAGTCGCGATCGAGGCCATGGCCGAGGAGGGCATCGACATCGCCCACAACGTGCCGAAGATCCTCACCACCGAGGCCGTCAAGGAATCGGATGTCGTGATCACCATGGGCTGCGGCGACACCTGCCCGATCTTCCNAAGGCCAGCGCACGATGAGCGACACCGGCGCTCGCCGGTCACTGCCGGGCCTGACCTACCCCGAGGAGTATCTGAAGCGCCTTGCCCGCGACCTGACCGTGAGGTTCGCGGGCGTCTTCAGTGCCGAGACGGTCGAACGCTATGTGCTCGAGTCCTTCACGGCCCTGCTGCGCACGTCGACGGTGAAGGCGCACCTGGCCACCAACACGATCCGGTTCGCCACGGACCGGGTGACCGCACTGGCTCAGGCCAAGGGTGCGATCGCGCGCTCTGTGCCCGAGGTGTTGTTCGTCTGCGAGCAGAACGCCGGCCGGTCGCAGATGGCGGCCGTGTTCACGAACGCCCTCTCCGGCGGGGCCGTGCACGTTCGCTCAGCCGGTTCTGCCCCGTCGCGTGAGGTGAATCCCACGGTCGCCGCGGCGATGGCCGAGATCGGGCTCGACTTCACCGAGGCCTTCCCGAAGCCCCTCACCGACGATGTCGTGCAGGCCGCGGATGTCGTCATCACCATGGGGTGCGGTGACGCCTGCCCGGTCTATCCAGGGAAGACCTACCAGGACTGGGCATTGACGGACCCGGCCGGCCGCTCGCTCGAGAAAGTCCGTGTGATTCGGGACGAGATCACGGACCGGGTCGAACGATTGCTGGACACCCTCACACCCCGGGACCGGTAACCATGAGCATCGAGAACGTCACTGTCATCGGCTCCGGCCTGGCCGGTTACAGCGCCGCAACGTAACTGCCCCTGGCCGGGTGAGGGTGCCGGACCTGCCGAGGAGGCCCAAGCGGCCGGTACCGTCGGAGAGCAGGCGTGAACGGCGGTCGTCACCGCGAGGCCTGAGCGTCCAATAGTTTCCGGAGCTCAGCGGGTGTCGGAACTCGGCCCACCGAGACGACCCTCTCGTCAATGACGAGGCCGGGGCTGCTCATCACGCCGTAGCCGAGGATGACGGCATAGTCGTCGATCTTCTCGACGGTGGCGTCCAGGCCGAGTTCCTGCACAATCTGGGTGGTGACACGGTAAAGACTCACGCATTTGGTGCACCCCGCGCCGAGGATCTTGATGTTCATGGTCTGACGATTCCCTTTTTTTGGAGCGGCGGCATCGAGGCGGGGCGCGCTGAGCATCCCGCCTCGGTGGGGTTATTGGCTTGCGGCGGTGAGGAGGGTGCGCACCTCGGCGAGGTTCGGCACCCGGCCGGACACGACGACCTTCTCGTCAATGACGAGCGCGGGGGTGCTCATCACGCCGTAGCCGACGATCGCGGCATAGTCTTCGACCTTTTCGATGGTGGCGTCCAGGCCGAGCTCCGCGACGGCGACGGTGGCGGCCTTGGTGAGGTTGACGCAATTGGCACAGCCGGGACCGAGGATCTTGATGATCATGGGATGGTTCCTTTCAGAGGTGATGGTTAGGCCAGGATGGCGTTGAAGAGGTAGCCGACGGCGATGATGCCGAGGCCGGTGGTCGTGATGAAGATGGCGAGCAGCTGCGGCTTCAGCACCCGGCGGAGCAGGATCATCTCCGGCAGTGAGAGGGCGACGACGGCCATCATGAACGCGAGCAGGGTTCCCATCGGGAGGCCCTTGTCGTAGAGGGCGGCGACCAGCGGCATGATGCCGGCGGCGTTGGAATAGAGCGGGATGCCGATGAAGACCGCGATCAGCACGCCGAAGGGGTTGTCGGCGCCGGCGTAGGTGGTGAAGAAATCGGCCGGGGCCCAGCCGTGGATGAGGGCGCCGAGGCCGATGCCGACGAGCAGGTAGATCCAGATCTTCTGGATGATGGTTTTGACCTCTTCGACGCCCATCTGCATCCGCTGCCCGAAGGTGAGGCCGAGCGAGGGGTCGATGACCTGGCCTCCGAGTTTGACGTCGAAGACGAAGGGTTCCACCCACTTCTCGACGTGCAGGCGGCCCAGGATCCAGCCGGACACGATCGCGATCAGGAGGCCCGATACCATGTAGAGGGCGGTGATCTCCCAGCCGAACAGTGTCAACAGCAGGCCGATGGCGATCTCGTTGACCAGGGGGCTGGCGATCAGGAAGCTCATCGTGACGCCGATCGGCACGCCGGCGGCGACGAAGCCGATGAATGCGGGCACGGCGCTGCAGGAGCAGAACGGGGTGATCACGCCGAGGCCGGCGGCGAGGATGTTGCCGACTCCCTCGCGTTTGCCGCCGAGGAAGGCCCGGGTGCGCTCGACGCTCATGAAGGAGCGGAGCACGGTCGAGGCGAAGATGATGATGGCCAGGAGCAGCAGGATCTTGAGCGAGTCGTAGATGAAGAAGTGGATGGTCTCGGTGACCCGACTCTTCGGGTCGAGGCCGAATGCGTCGTAGAGAACGACGTCCCAGAACCATTCGTTGACCCAGTAGGCCAGAGCCCAGAGGCCCACCCCTGCAATCAGGATGGCGACCCGCCCACGGGTGGTGGTCGGTATCCGTTCCGCGATGCTCACAACTGCTCCTTGACCGGGAACGCCGAATTCTTCGACGTTCATCTAATTACAAGTATGTCCACCTCTTTGATATGTGTCAAGAAGGTGACAGACTGTTCCCATGCCCAAAACGCTTCCGCTCCTCGATGACGTCTCGCCGATCTGCTGCGGTCCGCTGGGGAACAGCGCCACCCTCGAAATTGACGATGCGATCGCCCTCGCCGTGCGCCTGAAGGCCCTGGCCGACCCAGTGCGCCTCCAGTTGCTGGCATACCTCCTGGCCCAGCCGAATCAAGAGGCCTGCACCTGCGACCTGGCCCCGGTCGTGAAACTGTCGGAGCCCACGGTCAGTCATCACCTCAAGAAGCTGCAGACCAGCGGGATCCTGACCAAGGAGCGTCACGGGATGAGCGTGCACTACCGCGTCATCCCCGAGGCCATTCACGCCATCGCCCGAACCCTCGACACCGGCGCCTGGGCGCGGTGAGCGTCGGAACGCCGTCTCACTGCTGGCGCAGGAGCTCAAGGAATTCGTCGGCCATCGCGAGCTGATCCTGCAGCTTTTGGCGCCGCTCTTCGGCTTGCCTGATGAAGGAATCCAGGTCTGATCGCACGGCGACAGTGTCGGCACCCTCGCTGGCGCCTTCCAGGGTGTCGATGGTCTTGCCACAGTGGCGGTCGTCGTGCTCACCCACAACCTCGCCATCGGCGTGGTCGTGGGTGTGCTCATGGCCATGGTCGCCTTCGCCCGCCGGGTCGCCCACCTCGTGGATGTGGAACGGACCGTCTCGACCGATGAGCCCGTGCCGACCGCGTACTACACCGTAACCGGGGCACTCTTCTTCGCCTCAAGCAACGACCTCACCACCCAGTTCGAGTACGCGGACGACCCGGACCGCGTGGTCCTCGACATGTCCGCCTCCCACATCTGGGACGCCTCCACCGTCGCCGCGCTCGACGCCATCACGAACAAGTACGAGCGCCACGGCAAACGCGCCGTCATCGTGGGCATGAACGAAGCCAGCACCGATATCCGCGCCCGCCTGGCCGGAAACCTCGGCGGCGGACACTAGCCGGCCCAACGCGGCGTCCCGGTTTTCCGGCTCATTCCGTCGACCCCGTGGCGCGGGCTTCCGGGGACTGCTCCGTTTCGGAACCGGCCGGGGCCAAGTACTCCAGGAACCAGTCTCGGGCCAGGGCGGCGGCCTCGCCGAGGGTGCCCCGCTCCTCGAAGAGGTGCGTGGCCCCGGGGACGACGGCCAGCTCGCTGGGGCAGCGCAGCAGGGCCCGGGCCTGGCGGTTGAGTTCCAGAACAAGCGTGTCCGCCCCGCCGACGATCAGCAGGGTGGGGGCCCGGACTCCGGCCAGCCGCGGCCCCGCGAGGTCCGGGCGTCCTCCCCGCGACACCACGGCGCTGACCTGGGTGCCCGTGCTCGTGCCTGTGCCTGTGCCTGTGCCGAGCGCGGCATCGGCCGCGGCCCACAGAGCGGCTCCGGCCCCGGTGCTGGCGCCGAAGTAGCCGACCCGGAGGGTGCGGGTGTCCGGCTGGGTGCCCAGCCACCGGGTGGCCGCGGCCAGCCGGTTCGCGAGCAGCCCGATGTCGAAGACCTTGGCCCGGTCGGGCTCCTCCTCCGGGGTGAGCAGGTCGAGCAGGAGCGTGCCCAGGCCGGCCCGGTTCAGCACCTCGGCGACGAACCGGTTGCGGGGGCTGTAGCGGCTGCTGCCGCTGCCGTGGGCGAACAGCACCACCCCGGTGGCTCCGGCCGGAAGGCGCAGGTGACCGCCCAGATGCACACCGTCGGCGGGGATCTCGACTTCCCGGTCGGGGTCGCCGGTGTCGGTGGTGATCCGGCGCATCCGTTCTGCGGCTGCGTCCAGCAGCACGGTCACTTCGGAATCGCTGGTCGGACTGAAATCGTAGTAGTGGTTGCCGACCGCGATCAGCTGCGCCGGCACGTAGAGACAGACGACCTCGTCGGCTCCCGGAAAGTGATGAATCGTGTCGGCGGGACCGACCGGTACGGCGAGGATGACCTTTTTCGCTCCGAGCTGCCGGGCGACCAGGCAGGCGACCCGGGCCGTGGACCCGGTGGCGATGCCGTCATCGACGATGAGGGCGATCCGGCCGGTCAGGTCGACGCGCTGCCGGCCCTTGCGGAACCGGGCCACGCGATCGTGCAGCTGGGCGCGCTCCACGGCCTCGACGTCGGCCAGTTCCTCGTCCGTGACCCGGGTCAGATTGAGCACCGGCGTGTTGAGCACCCGCACGTCGTGCTCGCCGATCGCGCCCATGGCCAGTTCCGGCTGGTAGGGCACACCGAGTTTCCGCACGACGATCACGTCCAGCGGAGCGTCCAAGGTTTCGGCCACCTCGGCGGCCACGGGCACCCCGCCACGGGGAAGCCCCAGCACCACCACGTCCTGCCCGCGCAGGTACTCGAGTTGCTCGGCCAGCTGGCGCCCGGCATCCGCTCGATCTGTGAAAACGACCATCGTCGCACCTCCTCGATACGGCCATGGTCGCCCCGGGCGCGGACGGGCGCTAGGGCTGCACGGATTCCGGAGGGTAGAAGAATAACCCGAAGGCGCAACCCGAAAGAATCTGCGGCAGAGCACCGGGCAACAAAGAAAGGCCCCGACCGAAGTCGGGGCCTTTTCTGTCGTAACTGTGCTACTTGGTGGATCCGAGGGGATTCGAACCCCTGACCCCCTGCATGCCATGCAGGTGCGCTACCAGCTGCGCCACGGACCCAGATAGTGTTTCGGATCTCTCCGAAACAACTTGTCTAGTCTACGACACGTTTTGAGTGCCGTTGACCACTGTTACTCGGCGACCCGGGGGGCGGGGAGTTCGATGGGGATGACCGGGCAGTCTTTCCAGAGGCGTTCGAGGGAGTAGTAGACGCGTTCTTCCTCGTGGAAGATGTGCACGACGAGGTCGCCGAAGTCGACCAGGACCCAGCGGCCCTCGGCGCGTCCTTCGCGGCGCAGGGGCTTGAACCCGGCCTCGGTCATCTTGTCTTCGATCTCACCGGCGATAGCCACGACGTTGCGCTCGGAGCGCCCCGTGACGATCAGGAAGATGTCGGTGAGAGGAAGGGGGTTGGACACATCGATCGCGACGAGGTCCTCCCCCGCTTTCGAGTCTGCGGCGGCGGCGGCCACCTTGAGGAGCTCGAGAGCATGGGCAGAAGCGGTCATCGAATGAATCCCTGAGTTAGTGAATGTGAAATGGGTGGCATTAGAAAATTCGGAAGACGTAGCCGGCGACGAGCAGGGCCAGCACGCCGAAGGCGAGCACTCCAGCCGTGATGGTCAGCACGATAGGCAGCGTCAGTCCGGGTTTGCTCGGTGGGGCCATGACGCCGCGCGTGGACGCGTGCGTGCTGACGGCACGGCTGGCGCTCACCGGTGCGACGTCGTTGTGGTGTCCCACGTCGTCGAGCTGGTCGAGCAGCTGGTCCATGTCGGACGAGTCGTAGACGTTCGGGTGCTGTCCGGTGGAGCCAAGGCTGCGCGGCAGGTCGATCGAGCCGGTGACCATGATCTCGCCCGTGCTCGTGAACGGCCCGGACGCGTTGCCCTGGTGCGGGATGGACGGCAGGATCAGGGCGTTCGTGGTGGTCGGGATGCCGCCCGCACTGATACCGCGGGCCACTATCTGGTCGAACGGCTCGAGCTGGGTGACTCCGGGAAGCGAGTCGACGTCTTCGTCCCGGGCGAGCGACCAGTGGCCGACGGGCGGGTGAAGAACGCCGGGACGGGACTTGCCGGCCTTGCCGACCTTGCTCCCCGCTGCTTCGACCATGAATTCGACGCGCGGAGCCACCGGGGCCGGGGCCGCCGGGATGTTGACGATGTCGAT
Organism: Cryobacterium sp. TmT2-59; assembly: GCF_004403545.1. Taxonomy (NCBI): domain Bacteria; kingdom Bacillati; phylum Actinomycetota; class Actinomycetes; order Micrococcales; family Microbacteriaceae; genus Cryobacterium; species Cryobacterium sp. TmT2-59. The sequence continues at coordinate 21,510 of NZ_SOGM01000044.1, forward strand.
GTCGAAAGCGCGCGGGTCGGACAGGCCGAGGGAGGCCGGGGCCGGGGCCACCGGCGGGAACTGCGCGGCGGGTGCGGTCTCGGCCGGCACGATATCGGTTTGCGCAGTCTCCGCGGCTGCGGACAGGGCGGCCTGCTGGGCGCGCAGCTCTCGCCGCGTCATCGTGTGTTCGGAGGTCGTGTCGACGGCAACAGCCTGTTCCCGCACGGGGGCGTCAGGCGTACGAGGCGCGAAGACGGAGGGTGCCGGCGCCAGAGGGGCGGGAGCGGCGACGGGAGACGGCTGTGGGGCCGCGGGCGCAGGCGCGGCGGGCGCGCCGACATCCGTGACGGCAGGTTGATTCCCGTGTGCCAACTCCCGCGCTTGCCGGCGCGTCAGTGGCTGTGGGTTGTTACCCGACGTCATGCCACACTCCGATACAGATGATGCTTTGAGATGTACTGGACGACCCCATCGGGGACCAGATACCAGACCGGGAATCCCCGATTCACACGCGCCCGGCAGTCCGTTGACGAAATCGCCAGAGCCGGAACCTCCAACAAGCTTACGTCCTGGTTGGGTAATCCCGAAATGTTGAGCTCATGTCCCGGACGACTCACAGCCACGAAGTGCGCGAGATCCCACAGCTCCTGCACGTCTTTCCAGCTGAGGATCTGCAGGATCGCGTCCGCGCCGGTGATGAAGAACAGCTCGGCGGTGGGCCGTTCGGCATGCAGGTCGCGCAGGGTGTCGATCGTGTAGGTGGGGCCGGTGCGGTCGATGTCGACCCGGCTTGTCGTGAAGCGGGGATTGGACGCCGTGGCGATGACCGTCATCAGGTAACGGTGTTCGCTCGCCGTCACATCCGCTTTCTGCCACGGCTGCCCGGTCGGAACGAAGATGACCTCGTCGAGGTCGAAGCTCTGCGCCACCTCACTGGCGGCAACGAGGTGCCCGTGGTGGATCGGGTCGAAAGTTCCGCCCATCACGCCGATGCGGGGGCGGCGGGGAGTCTCGATGGGAGCTGTATCGTCTAGTGGCCGCTGCGCGCGCCGCCGTGAGCGTCGGCGTAGGCCTTCGCCTTGGCCTGGTGACGGTTCGCGACGTCACGGTACGACCAGACGACCGCGGCGAGGGCGGCGAACAGGACCAGGCCGATCAGGCCGTAGACGAAGGTCGGCATGGGCAGGGCGGCGTGTTCGACTTCGGCCAGCACGGCAGTTTCGGCCAGCACAGTGGTCAGGAACGACATGGGGATCTCCATTCAGGGGCACAGACGGCAAAACCTTGGGCCACGGCCACTATCTTAGCGGGGCCTAGCCGCGCACCTGCCCGGAGCCGCGCACGATCCACTTGGTGCTGGTCAGCTCGGGCAGTCCCATCGGGCCGCGGGCGTGCAGTTTCTGGGTGGAGATGCCGACCTCGGCACCGAACCCGAATTCTCCCCCGTCGGCGAACCGGGTGGACGCGTTCACCATGACTGCGGCGGAGTCCACCTCGGCGAGGAACCGTTCGGCGTTGACTAAGTCGTTTGTGATGATGGACTCGGTGTGCCCGGTCGAGTACCGGCGGATGTGACGGATCGCGTCGTCGAGGGAATCGACGACGGCCACGGCGACCTCCAGGGACATATATTCGGTGCCCCAGTCCTCGTCCGTGGCCGGCACCGCGGCCGGGAAGAGCGCGCGCACCCGGTCGTCGCCGTGGATCGTGACCCCGGACGCGGCCAGCTTCGCCAGCACCGCCGGCAGGAGCCGGTCGGCCGCGGCCTCGTGCACCAGCAGCGTCTCGAGGGCGTTGCAGACGCTGGGCCGCTGCACCTTGGAGTTGTGCACGATGTCCACGGCCATCTGCTCGATGGCGCTCTCGTCGAGGAAGATGTGCACGACGCCGGCGCCGGTTTCGATCACGGGGACCTTCGACTGGGTGACGACGGCCTGGATCAGCCCGGCACTCCCCCGCGGGATGAGCACGTCCACGTAGCCTCTCGCCTGCATCAGCTCGGTGGCGCCGCTGCGACCGAACGGGTCGATGGTCTGCACCGACGCGGCGGGGAGCCCGACGCCGTCGACCGCGGCCTGCAGCAGGCGAACGAGCACGCGGTTGGTGTGCTCCGCGGCCGAGCCGCCGCGGAGCACGACGGCGTTGCCGCTCTTCAGGGCGATCGCGGCGATGTCCACGGTGACGTTCGGCCGGGCCTCGTAGATGACGCCGACCACGCCGAAGGGCACGCGGACCTGGCTGATCTTCACCCCGTTGGGCAGGCTGCTGCCGCGCACCACGACGCCGACCGGGTCGGTGAGCAGGGCGATCTGCAGCACGGCGTCGGCGAGGGCATCGATCCGGGCAAGATCCAGGCTGAGCCGGTCCAGCATGCCCGTGCTGAGCCCGTTCGCCTCACCGGCGGCCAGGTCCAGCGCGTTGGCTTCGAGGATCTCGGCGACGCTGGTCCGGAGGGAGGCGGCGACGGCCTCGAGCGCCTGGTTTTTCCGCCGCGTTGGCGTGGCCGCGAGCACGAGGGCTGCGTCCCGGGCGGCTTCGAGGGTGGGCGTGATCAGGACGGAGTCGGTCGCGGGCTGCATCATCCCGGTAGTTTACGCGACCGGGCGGGGCTGCACCCGAAGCGACGACTGACGGATGCTGCCGGTCAGCGCACCGGGCGCACGCCCGGCATCGGTTCGAACCAGGTTCCCACCCGATCGCCGCGGAGGGCCTCGGCGACCAGCCCGGTGGAGGTCACCAGGACCGCGGTTCCGGCGTCGGCCGCGATCCGGGCCGCGGACACCTTGGTGCTCGCACCACCGGTTCCCACCCCGGATCGGCTCTCGCTGAACTCCACGCCTACGAGCGGGTCGCCGGATGCGACGTGGTCGATGAGTTCAGCCCCCGGCAGGTGCGGGGCCCGGGTGTACAGGGCGTCGACGTCGCTGAGCAGCACGAGCAGGTCGGCGTTGATCAGCGTGGCCACGAGCGCCGCCAACCGGTCATTGTCGCCGAACCGGATCTCATGGGTGGCGACCGTGTCGTTCTCGTTCACGATCGGCAGGATGCGCAGGCCGAGCAGGCGGTCCATGGCCCGGTGAGCGTTGCCGCGGTGCGCCGGGTTGTCGAGGTCTCCGGCGGTCAGCAACACCTGTCCGGCGATGATGTCGTACCGGTCGAGGCTGTCCTGATAGCGGAAGATGAGCAGGTTCTGGCCGACGGATGCGGCCGCCTGCTGGGTGGCCAGGTCGGTGGGCCGCTCGTCCAGCTGCAGGTAGGGCATGCCGGTGGCGATGGCACCGGACGAGACCAGCACAATCTCCGCACCGCGGCCGTGGGCGCCGGCGAGGGCGTCGACGAGGGGGGTGATCTGGCCGATGTTCTCGCCGCTGATCGAGGAGGACCCGACCTTCACGACGATCCGGGCCGCTGACCCGATCTGGTCGCGGGTGATCACGCCCATGATGCGGTTCCCTCTCGCGCACTCACAGGAGCGCGCGCCCTGGCGCCTGGGGCATCGGTTCGAACCAGGTGCCGACCTCGGCCCCGTTGAGCGCGTCGCCGGCCAGGCCGGTCGCGGTCACGAGCACCGCGGTGCCGGCCGCGGCCGCCAGCCGGGCGGCCTTGACCTTCGTGCTGGCACCGCCGGTGCCGACGCCGGCGGCGCCGGAGGTCCCGAACTCCATTCCGGCCAGTTCCTGGTCGAATCCGATCAGGTCGATCCGTTCCGCGCCGGGCAGGTGCGGGGGCCTGGTGTAGAGCGAGTCGACGTCGCTGAGCAGCAGCAGCAGGTCGGCGCGGATCAGCACGGACAGCATGGCAGCGAGCCGGTCGTTGTCCCCGAACCGGAGTCCGTAGGTGGCGACGGTGTCGTTCTCGTTGATGATCGGCATGATCCGCAGGTCGAGCAGGCGATTCACCGCGCGGCGCGTGTTGCTGCGGTGCGGTTCGTTCAGCAGGTCGCCCTCGGTCAGCAGGACCTGGCCGGCGGCGATGCCGTGACGATCCAGGGTCTCCTGGTAGCGGGCCGTGAGCACGTTCTGCCCGACGGAGGCGGCCGCCTGCTGGGTGGCCAGGTCGGCCGGCCGCTCGTCGAGGTTGAGGTAGCTCAGACCGCTCGCGACAGCGCCGGACGAGACCAGGACCACCTCGACGCCACGGTCGTGCGTCTCGGCCAGTGCTTCAATCAGGGGTGCGATCTGGTCGGCGTTGTCGCCGCTGATCGACGAGGAGCCGACCTTCACCACGATGCGCCGTGCGGACGAGACCTGGGCACGGGCGCGCGAACTCATTCGGCGTCGCTCTCCTTTGCCTTGTTCCGCGGCACGGAACCGTCTCCGGTCAGGACGTCCCCGTTGAATTCCTCTTCCCCGGTCGACCACATGCCGGCTTCGCGTTCGCGGATGAGTTCGGCACGCGCGGCCGCCTTGGCGTCCATCCGGCCGAAGTATTCCTCGCGGCGCTCGTTGCTGGTGCGGCGCTTGGAGTCGTCCAGGCGGGTGTCGGTGCCGCGCGGGGCGGTGATCAGTTCGGCGGTCGAGGTGAGAGTGGGCTCCCAGTCGAAGACCACGCCGTTGCCCGGACCGATGATGACCGTCGAGCCAGCGATCGCGCCTGCCTTGAACAGTTCGTTCTCGATGCCCAGCTTCGCCAGCCGGTCGGCGAGGAAGCCGACGGCCTCGTCGTTCTTGAAGTCGGTCTGCTGCACCCAGCGCTCGGGCTTGGTTCCGATGATGCGGTAGATGTTGCCGAACGACCCACCCTCGACCTTGACGACGAAGCCGCTGTCGTCGACGGGCTTGGGACGGATGACGATGCGCGGCTTGACGGCCTGCGCCGCGGCGGCCTCGACCCGGCCGGCCTCGACCGTCTCGGCCAGGGCGTAGTTGAGCTGCTTGAGGCCCTCGTGGCTGACGGTGGAGATCTCGAAAACGCGGTAGCCGCGCGCCTCGAGGTCGGGCTTGACGAACTCGGCGAGTTCGCGGCCCTCGGGAACGTCGATCTTGTTCAGGGCGATCAGCTGGGGGCGTTCCAGCAGCGGCTTCTGGCCCTCGGGCACCGGGTAGGCGGCGAGTTCGCCGAGAATGACGTCGAGGTCGCTGAGCGGGTCACGATCGGGGTCGAGCGTGGCGCAGTCGAGGATGTGCAGCAGGGCCGTGCAGCGTTCCACGTGGCGCAGGAATTCGAGGCCGAGGCCCTTGCCCTCGCTGGCGCCCTCGATCAGGCCGGGCACGTCGGCGACGGTGTAGCGCACCTCGCCGGCGTCCACGACGCCGAGGTTGGGGTGCAGGGTCGTGAAGGGGTAGTCCGCGATCTTGGGGCGGGCGGCCGAGATGGCCGCGATCAGGCTGGACTTGCCGGCCGAGGGGTAGCCCACGAGTGCGACATCCGCCACGGTCTTCAGCTCGAGCTGGATGTCGCCTTCCCAGCCGTAGGTGCCGAGCAGGGCGAAGCCGGGGGCCTTGCGCTTGAGCGACGCCAGGGCCGCGTTGCCGAGCCCGCCCTGTCCGCCGGGCGCGACGACGATCCGGAAGCCCGGTTCGGTCATGTCGGCGAGCTCGTTGCCCTCGGCGTCTTTCACCACGGTGCCGAGAGGCACGGCGAGTTCCATCAGCTCACTGCCGAAACCGGCCCGGTGGTCGCCCATACCGGGGCCGCCGTTGGCGGAACTGCGGTGGGGGGACCGGTGGTAGCCCAGGAGGGTCGTCACATTGGGGTCCGCGACGAGAACGATGTCGCCGCCGCTCCCGCCGTTGCCGCCGTCGGGGCCGGCGAGAGGCTTGAACTTCTCACGCTTGACGGAGACACAACCGTTCCCTCCGTTGCCTGCTCGCAGGTGGAGAGTGACGTGGTCAACAAACGTGGCCATGGGGGTGCCCCTTTCAGGTGGCAAAAACTATGTGCACAAAAACGAAAACGATGGTGCCGTGAAACACGCAAAGGGCGAGCCGAAGCCCGCCCTCACGCTTACAAGTTGTGGATGCCTACGCGGCAGCCACCACGATGTTGACGACCTTGCGGCCACCCTTCGCGCCGAACTCAACCGAGCCGGGCTCGAGGGCGAAGAGCGTGTCGTCTCCACCACGGCCGACGTTGACGCCGGGGTGGAAGTGGGTGCCGCGCTGACGGACGATGATCTCGCCCGCGCTGACAACCTGACCACCGAAGCGCTTCACGCCGAGGCGCTGGGCGTTGGAATCGCGACCGTTGCGAGTGGAACTCGCACCTTTTTTGTGTGCCATCTGTTCTTCTCCTCAGGCCTAGGCGATGCCGGTAACCTGAACGCGAGTGAGCTCCTGACGGTGCCCCTGACGCTTCTTGTACCCGGTCTTGTTCTTGAACTTCTGGATGACGATCTTCGGACCACGGAGGTCGTTCAAGACCTCGGCCGTAACCGTGATCTTGGCCAGCGACTGTGAGTCAGAGGTGATCTTGTCGCCGTCGACGAGAAGCACGGCGGCCAGCTCGACGTTGCCGTCCTTATTGGCTTTGATTCGGTCCATCGTGACGATGGTTCCGACCTCGACCTTTTCCTGCCGCCCACCGGCGCGCACAACTGCGTAAACCAAGTTACGTACCTATCTCTGGGGAGCCGTGAGGCCCCATGATGGAAAGTTACTGCTTTGAACAGGCCAAGCCGGCCCACTCGCTTTCAGAAAACCTTGGTGACCGCGTGAGCTAAGGCCCAACGCACACCAACAGTCGACTTTAGCTGATCATCCAGCCCCGGTCAAACCGAGACGGGATCGTAGAATCTGAACATGACGGTGTTGATAGACCAGCCTACGTGGCCCGCCCACAGTACGGTTTGGTCTCATCTGGTCAGCGACACTTCCCTGGCCGAATTGCACGCATTCGCGGCCGCCAACGGGATTCCCCGGCGCGGATTCGACCTGGACCACTACGACGTCCCCGCGCGCCTGTACGAGGCCCTGGTGGCCGCTGGGGCGCATCCGGTGAGCAATCGGGAGCTGGTCGTGCGGCTGCGGGCCAGCGGGCTGAGAGTGACCGGCAGGCAGCGCGCTCACCTGCCGCCCGCTCCCCCACGCGACGACAACGCCTGATCCCCTGCGCGAGGGCCTGAACCACGAAGACGGGCGACCGGCGGCGAGGCGGCGATCGGCCGCTCACGCCGCCGGTCGCCCGGCGATCATTCGATGCAGTTACTGCTTCTCGTCCGGGGACGACGTGACGATCGGCTGAAGGCCGGCGGTGGACCCGCCGGCCGTCGTGACCCGGCGGCTGCGCCCGCGCCCCTGGCCGGGCTGCTTGGGCTCGGGCAGTGAGTCGAGCACCGAGTCCAGCAGCTGCTCGGTGACCTGCTTGCTCACCGTGCGACGGCTGCGCGAGGACTTCTTGATCGGGATGTCGAGAATCGCGACCGACTCGGATGAATCCTCCGAGGCCGACGCCGACGCCGACGACTCGGTGGCCGCATCCGGTGCCACCGGGGCGGACTCGGCCGCCTGGACGGGCTCGGTCTGCGCGGGCTGAACGTGCTGCCTGGCCTGAGTCGACTGGCCCGACCCGGAGGATGCCCGCCGGCTGCGGCGTGCCGGCGCAGCGGTCGCTTCCGGGGCGGCCACCTCGTTGACGGCCGCCTCGATCGGGTTGACATCGCGGGGAGCCTGCTCGACCTCCTGCGCGGGTACGGCAGTCTCCTGCGCGGTTGCAGGCTTGGTTTCCGGCGTGGCTTCAACGGACGGCATGATCGGGATGGATCCGGTCAGCGAACGGGTGATCGTGCGTGCGGCAATCAGCGCGAGGGCGTGCTTGGCGTCCTCGGTAATCCCGTGGGTGCCGTGACCGGCCCTGGCGTCGGCCTGGGTGGCCGCGGCCGCACTGCCGGAGTTGTTGCTGCCGTCACCGGAGTTGCCGCCATTGTTGCCGCCGTTGCGGTGTCCGTTGCCGGTGTTTCCGTTGTCGCCGCCGGAGTTGCCGCCCGACTTGCTGCGCGGGCGACGCTCCATCGCCGGCTGAGCGGTCTGGCGGTGTTTGAGCACGGGGTCGTGGTGGATGACGATTCCACGGCCGGCGCAGGCCTCACAGTTCTCACTGAAGGACTCGAGGAGTCCGAGGCCCAGCTTCTTGCGGGTCATCTGCACGAGTCCGAGCGACGTGACCTCGGCCACCTGGTGCTTGGTGCGGTCGCGGCTCAGGCATTCGAGCATGCGGCGCAGCACCAGGTCGCGGTTGGTTTCGAGCACCATGTCGATGAAGTCGACGACGATGATGCCGCCGATGTCCCGCAGACGCAGCTGGCGCACGATTTCCTCGGCGGCCTCGAGGTTGTTCTTGGTGACGGTCTCTTCGAGGTTTCCGCCCGAGCCGACGAACTTGCCGGTGTTCACGTCGACGACCGTCATGGCCTCGGTGCGGTCGATCACCAGGGATCCGCCGGAGGGCAGCCAGACCTTGCGGTCGAGCGCCTTCTCGATCTGCTCGGAGATGCGGTACTCGTCGAAGGCGTCCATCTCGCCCTCGAAACGTTCGACCCGCTCGACCAGGTCAGGGGCCACCTGGCCCAGGTAGGTCTCGATGGTGGCGCGTGCCTCGTCGCCGGAGATGACCATCTTCTGGAAGTCTTCGTTGAAGACATCCCGCACGATCTTGATCAGCAGGTCAGGCTCGCCGTGCAGCAGGGCCGGTGCCGAGGCGGATTCGACCAGCCTGGCGATGGACGCCCACTGGTCGGTGAGGCGGTTGACGTCCAGCGTGAGCTGCTCGTCGGTGGCCCCCTCGGCCGCGGTGCGCACGATGACGCCCACGTTCTCGGGCAGGACCTCCTTGAGGATCTTCTTCAGGCGGGCACGCTCGGTGTCGGGTAGCTTGCGGCTGATCCCGTTCATGGAGCCGTTGGGCACGTAGACGAGGTAGCGGCCCGGCAGGGAGACCTGGCTGGTGAGCCGAGCGCCCTTGTGGCCGATCGGGTCCTTGGTGACCTGCACCAGCACCTTGTCGCCGGGCTTCAGTGCGAGTTCGATCCGTCGGGCCTGGCTGCTGTTGCCGGAGGTCTCGGCGGCGGCCTCCCAATCGACCTCTCCGGCGTAGAGCACGGCGTTGCGGCCGCGTCCGATGTCGACGAAGGCGGCCTCCATGCTCGGGAGCACGTTCTGCACCCGGCCGAGGTACACGTTGCCGATCAGGGACGCATCCTGGTTCTTGGCCACGTAGTGCTCGACGAGGACGCTGTCCTCGAGCACGCCGATCTGGATCTTGTTGTGCTTGGCGCGCACGACCATGACGCGGTCGACGGACTCGCGGCGGGCGAGGAACTCGGCCTCCGTGATCACCGGGCGACGGCGACCGGCATCCCGCCCGTCACGCCGGCGCTGCTTCTTGGCCTCGAGCCTGGTGGAGCCCTTGATGCGCTGCGGTTCGGTGATCAGCTCGGGCTCGCGGGGGGCGCGCACCCGCACGACGGTGTTCGCGGGGTCGTCGGAGCCCGAACGGCTCTCGTCGCCGGTGCGGCGGCGGGCCCGACGGCGAACGGTCGACGACTCGTCGCCCTCGTCGTCGTGGGTCTGCCGGGTGTCCGAGCGGTCCGGCCGGGCGTCCTGCTGGTAGCTGTCACGGCTGTCGCGGCGAACGCCGGTGCGGGCCGGGAGCGGCACGATGACCGGAGCCTGGAAGACCAGGGAGGTCGAGGGCCGGCGGACCACGTCGGTTGTGGGGGTGGGCGGCAGCGTCAGATCCACGTCAGCGTCCTGTTCTGTGTCGGGGGTTCCGCCGAACGGTGCGGCGGATGCCGGCTCGGTCGCGGAATCATCGGGGAGGACCGGAGCCGGTGGCTCGGTCGGGGCGGGCTCGCGTGTCGCCGCGGCGACGACCGGAACCTCGTCCTGTGGGGTGTTGCTCGGGTCATCCGTCACGACCGGGGACACCGGTGTGGCAGCACGGCGCGCTGTGCGGCGACTGCCGAACAAACCCTTGCGTTTTTTGATGTTTTCGTTGTCTTCCACCATCACTGGTGCGCTCCTTGACCGGTGTGGGCGACCGCGCCACCCATCCGGCTACTCTCTCGTGGGAGGATTTTGCTTACGCGAAACCCTCGGGAATCCTCTTCGTTCGCAACCGGCTCTTGGCTCTGGCTGCTAATACCTTTGGTCGTGGGACCAATGAATCCGGGCTAGTGCGGCCCATTTATAAAAATGTGTGATTAAGCCTTCTCTGGCATCAACTTGAGCGCGGCTCAAGCGACATCTTCGATTATCGCATGCATTCTCAGGATCACGTGCGAGGCACATGACATAATCCGAAGGTGCCAGCAGCCGACCAGTCCAAGCGCCCCGTCGGGCTCGCAATCTTCCTCATCGTCGGTGGACTGATCGCCCTCACCGCGGCATTCCTGCTGACCATCGACAAATTCCGCATTCTCGAGGACCCGCAGGCGCAGCTGTCCTGCAACTTCAGCGTCCTGGTCGGCTGCAGCACGAATCTGGGGTCCTGGCAGGGTGCCATCTTCGGCTTTCCCAACCCGCTGATCGGGCTGATCGCCTGGACGGTCGTGATCACGATCGGCGTCGCGATCTTGGCCGGCGCCCGCTTCAAGCGCTGGTTCTGGATCGGTCTGAACATCGGTGTCACGGGCGCCCTCGCCCTGGTGCTCTGGCTGATGGGCCAGAGCTTCTTCGTGCTCGACGTGCTCTGCCCCTGGTGCATGGTCACCTGGGTGGTCACGATCCCCACGTTCCTGGCCGTCACCCTGCACAATCTCACCGTCGGCAACCTGCCCGCGTCGCCGGGCGTTCGGCGTTTCGCGGCGGGCGCGTACTCGTGGATCGTGGTGATCACGATCGGCTGCTACCTCGTGGCGGCCGTCATCGCCCAACTGCAGATGGACTTCCTGCACCGCCTCTAAGCCCCGGCTACCCTCGCCGCCCGCGCCGCCGAAAGCTCGCCGAGCCGTGAGTTTCATCGCGCCGAGCCGTGAGTTGCGACCCTCCGCAGACGCGAAACAGGGGCCAAACTCACGGCTCGGCGAACGTGGCGCTGCGACGACGGTGACGCGGCGGCGAAGGCGGGACGCAGGTCCGCACGGCCGAAAAACGTCGCCGAGCCGTGAGTTGCGACCCTCCGCAGACGAAAAAGAGGGGCCAAACTCACGGCTCGGCGGATGGGGTGGGGGTGGGGTCCTGGATGGGGACCGGGTGGGGGTCTCGCTAGTCGAACCAGAGGGCGAGCTCGCGGGCGGCGGACTCGGGCGAGTCGGAGCCGTGCACGAGGTTCTGCTGCACGCGGGTGCCCCAGTCACGGCCGAAGTCGCCGCGGATGGTGCCGGGGGCCGCCGTCGTGGGGTCGGTCGTGCCGGCCAGGGACCGGAAGCCCTCGATCACGCGTTCGCCGGCGATCCGCAGCACGAGGATGGGCCCGCTCTCCATGAATTCGACCAGGGAGTCGAAGAACGGCTTGCCCTGGTGCTCGGCGTAGTGCTCGGCCAGCAGGGACCGGTCCGCCTGCACCAGCTTCGCGTCGACGAGGGAATAGCCCTTCTGCTCGATCCGGCGCAGGATCTCGCCGGAGAGATTGCGGGCCACGCCGTCGGGCTTGACCAATACGAGGGTTTCTTGGACCTGGGTGCTCATGAGTTCTCTTTCTGGTTGTCTATTCTCGAACCGGCGATCATGCAGTACGCCCACATGGCGGTGAACATGGCGCCGACAAAAAACATGGCGAGGTTGAGGAAGCCACAGAGCAGCACGATGGCCTGGAGGATCCAGCCGATCACGTACGACCACGGGTAGCGCAGCAGAGCGATCACGGCGACCATGGCCAGCGACAAAAGCGCTCCGCCGCCGAGGGCGAGCAGCGGCGGCAGCGCGCCGAGCCCGAAGATCACGAGCGCGCCGAGCATCACCACGATCGTCTCGAAGCCGAGCACGATCGAGGCCAGGGAGCGCTTGATCGACCGCGGGACGGCGGGGCGAACGGATGCGCCGGGATCCGGCGTCTCGTCGGGTTCGGGCGCGAGGGTCACTTGGTCATCCATTCGCGGGAATCGGCCAGGGTGATGGCCTCGCCGACGAGCGTGATCGAACCGGTCACGATCACGGCCCGTTTGGGCGATTCCAGGGCCCAGTCGCGGGCGGAGTCGAGCGCGGCGGCCAGGTCGTCGAAGCGGATGGTGCTCACCTCGCCGGCGGTCTCGGCCACCAGGTCGGCGAGGTCGTCGACGCCGATCGCCCGTTCGGAGTGCGACTGGGTCACGTGGAACCGGCTCACCGACGGCAGCAGCGCGGTGACGATGCCGTCGGCGTCCTTGTCGGCGAGGATGCCCACCACCGCCACGATCTCGTCGAAGTCGAAGTAGTCGCCCAGGGCCGCGCTGAGGGCGGTGGCGCCGTGGGGGTTGTGCGCGGCATCCACCAGCACGGTCGGTTCGACGCCCACCAGCTGGAGGCGTCCGGGCGAGGTGGCCGAGGCCAGCCCTTCCTCGACCAGGTCGTACGAGAGCGCCGTGGCGCCGGCGCCGAGGAAGGATTCGACCGCGGCGATCGCGACGGCCGCGTTCTGGGCCTGGTGGGTGCCGTACATCGGCAGAAAGAGGTCGGAGTAGGTGCCGGCCAGGCCGCGCACGGAGATGAGCTGCCCGCCCACGGCGACCTGGCTGCTCAGCAGCGCGAAGTCCTCGCCCTCGCTGGCCAGGGTGGACTCGGTCAGTTCGGCGGCGCGCTCGAGTTCGGCCTGGGCCTCCTCGACCTGCCGGGCCGAGACCACGGAGGCGGAGGGCTTGATGATGCCCGCCTTGGTGCGCGCGATCTCGGCGATGGTGGCGCCGAGCCGCAGGGTGTGGTCGAGGGCGATCGGCGTGAAGACGGCGACCTGGCCGTCGGCCACGTTCGTGGAGTCCCACTCGCCGCCCATGCCGACCTCGATCACCGCGACGTCGACGGGAGCGTCGGCGAAGCAGGCGAAGGCGAGCACGGTGAGCGCCTCAAAGAAGGTGAGCGCACCCTCCCCGGCGGCGACGAGCTCGGCGTCCACCATCTGCAGGAACGGCGAGATGTCGGCCCAGTTCGCGGCGAGGGCCTCATCGGTGATCGATTCCCCGTCAATCACGATGCGCTCGTTCAGCCGCACCAGGTGCGGGCTGATCAGCAGACCGGTGCGCAGGCCGTAGGCGCGCACGATGCTCTCCGCGATGCGGCTCGTGCTGGTCTTCCCGTTGGTGCCGGTGACGTGGATGATCGGGTACACGGTCTGCGGGTCCCCCAGCAGCTCCAGCGCCCGCCGGGTCGGCGCCAGGCGGGGCCGGGGCGCGCCCTCGCCGACCCGCTCGAGGAGCGCGGCGAGGACGGCGTCGCCGGCCTCGCGGTCGGGATCTGCCGCGGACGGCCGGGGCTTAGACATGAACGAGTCCGTTCTCTCGTGCGACGGCGACCAGGACGGTGCCGCGGTTGGCGTACTGACCGGCGGTGTAGAGCACGTAGTGCTCGACCGGGAACCCGACCAGGCCCGCCAGCCATTCGGACGGCAGCCCGTTGGCCAGGCTGTCGGCGGGGACCTCGGTCGACACGTGGGTGGCGAACCGGGTGGCCAGGGTCTCCGCGGCGAGGTCCACCCCGGGGGCCAGGGCGAACGTGGCGGCATCCACGTCCGAGTAGAAGACCAGGTCCAGACGGATGCGGTCGCTCACCTCGAAGCCGGCGGACTTGCGGGTGTCCTGCACGGCGCGGATCAGGTCCCGGGCGAAGCCCTCCGCCTCGAGCACGGGCGTGGTCCTGGTCTCGAGCAGCACGAAACCGCCGCCGGCCAGCAGGGCCAGGGCGGGGGCATCCGTTGCGGTCTCGGACGCGTCGGCCTCGGCGCCCGAACCGGTCTGCAGCACGAGTTCGTACTCGCCCTCGGCGAGGGCGATGCCCCCGGCGGTGACGACGCCGTCGGTTTCGCTCCAGTCGCCGGATCGGGCGGCCTTGATCACCTGCTGCACCTGCTTGCCGAGGCGCGGTCCGGCCGCCCGGGCGTTCACGGTGAGTCGGGAGGTGATGCCGTAGGCGCTCGCGCTGTCGCCTTGGAGTTCGACCAGGCGCACGCTCTTCACGTTGAGTTCGTCGCGCAGGATGCCCTCGAAGGGCGCGAGTGCCGCCGTGTTGGAGGTGACCACGGTCAGGGTCGCCAGCGGGAGCCGCACGCGCAGCCCGGCCTGCTTGCGCAGGGAGAGCACGGTGGAGCTGATGGTGCGCACCTGGTCCATCGCGGTGACGAGGTCGGCGTCGGCGGGGAACAGGTCGGCGTCCGGCCAGTCGGTGAGGTGCACGCTGCGGCCGCCGGTGAGGCCCTGCCAGATGCGCTCGGTGACGAGCGGGAGCATCGGGGCGGCGACCCGGGTGACGGTCTCGAGCACGGTGTACAACGTGTCGAACGCCTCGGTGGAGCCGCCGGCCGCGGCGCCGGCCCAGAACCGGTCGCGCGAGCGGCGCACGTACCAGTTGGTGAGCACGTCGGCGAAGTCGCGCAGCCGGGCGGCCGCGAGGCTGCTGTCCAGGTTCTCCAGGTCGTTCGTGACGTCCACGATCAGGTCGCGGGTCTTGGCCAGCAGGTACCGGTCCAGCACGTCGGTGGAGTCGGCGCGCCAGGTGGCGTCGTAGCCGTTCTCACCGGACGCGTTCGCGTAGAGCGAGAAGAAGTACCAGGTGCTCCAGAGCGGGAGCATCACCTGGCGGGCGCCCTCGCGGATGCCCTCCTCGGTGACGATCAGGTTGCCGCCGCGCAGCACGGAGGAGCTCATCAGGAACCAGCGCATGGCATCCGAGCCGTCGCGGTCGAACACCTCGTTCACGTCGGGGTAGTTGCGCAGCGACTTGGACATCTTCTGCCCATCGTTGCCGAGCACGATGCCGTGGCTGACGACGTTCTTGAAGGCCGGCCGGTCGAACAGGGCGGTCGAGAGCGTGTGCAGCATGTAGAACCAGCCGCGGGTCTGCCCGATGTACTCGACGATGAAGTCGGCCGGGTTGTGGCTGTCGAACCAGTCGGCGTTCTCGAACGGGTAGTGCACCTGGGCGAACGGCATCGAGCCGGAGTCGAACCAGACGTCGAGCACATCCGTGATGCGGCGCATGGTGGACTGCCCGGTCGGGTCGTCGGGATTCGGGCGGGTGAGCTCGTCGATGTAGGGCCGGTGCAGGTCGGTGGGGCGCACGCCGAAGTCGGCCTCGAGCTCGTCCAGCGAGCCGTAGACGTCGATGCGCGGGTAGTCGGGGTTGTCGCTCTTCCAGACCGGGATGGGCGAACCCCAGTACCGGTTGCGGCTGATCGACCAGTCGCGGGCGTTGCCGATCCACTTGCCGAACTGGCCGTCCTTGACGTTCTCCGGCACCCAGGTGATGTCCTGGTTGAGGTCGACCATCCGGTCGCGGAAGTCAGTGACGCGCACGAACCAGCTCGACACGGCCCTGTAGATCAGCGGGTTGCGGCAGCGCCAGCAGTGCGGGTACGAGTGCTCGTAGCTGGCCTGACGGAGCAGGCGGCCCTCGGCGCGGATCAGCTGGGTGAGCGGCTTGTTCGCGTCGGACCAGAGCTGGCCGGCCACCTCGGGTACGTCGGCGAGGAACTTGCCGCCCGCGTCGAGGGAGATGATCACCGGGATGCCGGCGGCCTCGCAGAGCTTCTGGTCCTCTTCGCCGTAGGCGGGGGCCTGGTGCACGATCCCGGTGCCGTCCGCGGTGGTGACGTAGTCCCCGACGATGATCGTCCAGGCATTCTGCGTGCCCCAGACCTCGGTGTCCGCGTAGTAGTCGAAGAGGCGGTCGTAGGACACGCCCTCGAGGTCCGCGCCCGGCACCGTGCGGGAGATCGCCGCCAGCGCGTCGACGGCGGAGTCGTAGCCGAGGTCCTTGGCGTAGTTGCCGACGAGGTCGATCGCGAGCAGGTATTCGGCGCCGAGCACCTCGACCCGGGCGGAGGACACCGGGGCGACGGATGCCGCGCCGCCGTCCGGCCCGGCCTCCCGCAGCACGGTCGCGTCGGGGGTGCCGTTCGGCCCGGCGGGGACGACGGCGTACGTGATCTGCGGCCCCACGGCCAGCGCCATGTTCGTGGGCAGGGTCCAGGGTGTCGTGGTCCAGGCCAGGGCGCGCACGGCGGTCAGCCCGAGGGCTTCCGCCTTCGCCCCGACCAGCGGGAACGTCACGGTGACGGTCTGGTCCTGGCGCATCTTGTAGACGTCGTCGTCCATCCGCAGCTCGTGGTTGGAGAGCGGCGTCTGGTCGCGCCAGCAGTACGGCAGCACCCGGTAGCCCTCGTAGGCGAGGCCCTTGTCGTGCAGGCGTTTGAACGCCCAGATCACGGATTCCATGAACGTGATGTCGAGGGTCTTGTAGTCGTTCTCGAAGTCGACCCAGCGGGCCTGGCGGGTGACGTACTCTTCCCAGACCTTGGTGTACTTGAGCACCGAGCTGCGGGCGACCGCGTTGAAGGCGCCGATGCCCATCTTCTCGATCTCGCTCTTGTCGGTGATGCCGAGTTCGCGTTCGGCCTCCAGCTCGGCCGGCAGGCCGTGCGTGTCCCAGCCGAAGCGGCGGTGCACCTGCATGCCGCGCATGGTCTGGAACCGGGGGAACAGGTCCTTGGCGTACCCGGTCAGCAGATGCCCGTAGTGGGGCAGCCCGTTGGCGAAGGGCGGGCCGTCGTAGAAGACCCACTCCGGGGCATCCGCCCGGTTGTCGATCGACGCCTGGAAGGTGCCGTCCTCGGCCCAGAACTTGAGCACGTCGGTCTCGATCTGGGGGAAACTCGGCGACGGCACGATGCCGGAGGGCACGCTGCCCGAGGGAACGGTGCTGCCGGGCTGCTGGTCTGCCGAACCGGGGTGCCGGCCTTTGGGGTACGTCATGCTTCTCCTGGACGAGTCGGGCAGGTTCTGCTTGGTGCAGAGCCGCCCTGTTCCACGAGGACGCCGAACCCGAAAAGGGATCCGCCGCGGTACCACCTCGCTTGCCGCCTGGGCAGGTGGACCCGGGCAACCGCTTGTTCTGAGGCTGTGACGGGCCCGACCCGTTCGGTTCTACCAGGAAGCCGCCCGGAGGCGGTTCCGTTCTTCCGAAGACTCACCGGTGATGGCCGGATCACA
The DNA here is from genome assembly GCF_004403545.1 of Cryobacterium sp. TmT2-59. Lineage (NCBI taxonomy): Bacteria > Bacillati > Actinomycetota > Actinomycetes > Micrococcales > Microbacteriaceae > Cryobacterium > Cryobacterium sp. TmT2-59. The sequence continues at coordinate 38,542 of NZ_SOGM01000044.1, forward strand.
GTCATGCAGGAACGATTCTAGCCTGCGGCGTGCACGGCCCGGTAGCCGGAGCAGACCGGCGCGATGGCCGCTTGCAGATATGGGCCCAGCGGCCCGCGGGAGACGCCCGCGCGCGCCCAGACCCCGGCGGCGGCGGCCGCGGCGGCCAACACGGCCATCGCGAAACTCCGACCGACCAGCGCCGCTTCGGCACCGGCGGGCGTGCGCGCCAGGACGAAACGCTCGACCAGCGTCACCAGCGCCATGAACCGGGACAGCGCGGATGCCTCCAGCTCCCCCGTCGTGCCCATCAGCTCGGACTGGGTGAGCGCCCAGGGCACGTGACCGGGCCCGAACCCGGCGGATATCTGCAGCAGGGCCCGCTCGACGGCGGACACCGCCTCGGCCGGTCCGGCGGCGCCGGCGCACTCGGCGAGCGCCGCCGGCAGTCCGGCCAGTCCGGCGTCCACCTCGACCCAGAGCAGGTCGCTCTTCGCGGCGAAGTAGTTGAAGAAGGTGTTGCGGCTCACTCCGGCCCGCCGCGCGATCTGCTCGATCGTGGTGCCCGCGTAGGTCTGCTCGAGGAAGAGTTCCGCCGCGGCCTCCTCGAGCATCATCCGGGACGAGCCGCGCGGGCGCCCGACTCGGCTCGGCGGGTGATTCGTCATGGTGATTCCGTGTTCTACGATGGTGGTCGGTCCGGAACATTCTTGGACCGAGTCCAACAATTGCACACTCGGCCGAGTCGCGCCGCGGAAAGAGACCTGACATGATCGCCTCGGGGCACACCCACCGCGCTTCGCGCACCGTCGCCGGCCTGGTCGCCGCCGGCCTTCTCCTCACCGGCTGCGCCAGCCCTGCGGAGTCTCCCACGATTGAGGGGCCCGTCACCGGCGGCACCCTCACCTACGCCTCCGGCGACGCGGAACCCACCTGCCTGGACCCGCACGTGGGCGGCAACTACCCGCAGGCGCTGGTGAGCACGCAGTACCTCGAGTCCCTGGTCTCCCGGGACGCCGACGGGAAAATCATCCCGTGGCTGGCGGACTCGTGGACCGAGAGCGCCGACGGCCTGGACTGGGAATTCACGCTCGCCGACGGGGTCTCCTTCACGGATGGCACGCCTCTGGACGCGTCCGCCGTGCAGGCCAACATCGCTCACCTCCAGGACCCGAAGACGGGTTCGTCGACTGGTTACCTGGCGCTGCAGAAGGTCACCGGTACCGAGGCGGTCGCCCCGAACGTGGTGCGCCTGACCCTCGGCGAACCGGACAGCGCCCTGCTCGAGTCCCTGAGCCAGCCGTGGCTCGCGATCGAATCAAAGCAGGCGCTAGCCCGCAGCCAGGAGGAGAACTGCGCGGCTCCGGTCGGGACCGGCCCGTTCCAGGTCAAGACCTGGGTCAAGCAGGACTCGATCACCCTCGTGCGGAACGACGGCTACTCCTCTCTGCCCGCGGATGCCGCGCACAGCGGACCGGCGTACCTCGACTCCATCGTCTGGCGCTTCATCCCCGACTCCGCGTCGCGGTACGCCGCCCTGCAGTCCGGTGACGTCGACGTCATCGACAACGCGCAGCCCGACACGATCGTGCAGACCGAGAAGGGCGACTCGATCCGTCACCTCGACGCACCGCGCCCCGGCGCCTCCAACCGGATCGAACTGAACTCCGGACGCGCCCCGTTCAACGACCCGCTCGTGCGCGAGGCGTTCATCCGCTCGGCCAATGTCGACGACGCGGTCGCGAGCCTGTTCCAGGGCACAGCCACCCGCTCCTACGCGGCCCTCTCCAGTGCGGAGTCCCTCGCGGTACCGCGCCCCGAACTGTTCGGATACGAGCCGAAGGACGCCGGCACCCTCCTCGATTCCGCGGGCTGGACGAAGCGCGACGCGGGCGGCTACCGGGTCAAGGACGGCGTGCGGCTCACGGTCACCTTCCCGGTGAGCACCAACCAGTCCATCCCCGCGGAGCAGTCCCTGTTCGAACAGATCCAGGCCACCGCGAAGAAGACCGGCTTCGAGGTGCGCCTGGTCCCGATGGACCTCTCCAGCTGGTACACGGCCCTCGGCGAGAACAACTACGACGCCGTCAGCGCGCCGTACACCAAGGTCGGACCCGACGTGCTGCGGATCCTGTTCCACTCCGCCGGCATCGTTCCCGCGCCCAGCGGCTACTTCGCCAACCACGCGCAGGTGAACGACCCGGCCATCGACGCGCTGCTGACCGAGGCCGGCCAGGTCACGGATGCCTCCAAGCGCAAGGCCCTCTACACGGACGCGCAGAACCAGGTGCTCGAGGGCTACTACATCCTGCCCCTCTACGACCAGCAGAACCACTTCCTGCTCGGGGCGAAGGTCACCGGCGCCCGCGCCCTGCCGACCGTGTCGACGCCCACGTTCTACGATGCGTGGCTGAAGTAGCGGATGCCGGGAACAGCCCATGCCTGACGCGGCGGCGCAGGCTCGGTCCACCCTCCGCGCCCTGCGCCGGAGCGTGCCGGGCCTGATCCTGGTGCGTCTGGTCGGGGCCGGCTTCGTGCTGTGGATGGTGGCCACGCTCACCTTCTTCGCCGTGCGGCTGATCCCCGGCGACCCGGCCGAGGCCATCCTCGGCGGTCCGGGTTCGCAGACCTCGCCGGCGGCGCTCGCCGCGGTGCGCGCCGAGTACGGCCTCGACCTGCCCGTGTTCACGCAGTACCTGGCGCAGCTCGGCCGGCTCGTCACCGGCGACCTGGGCCGCTCGTACGCGTTGAACCAGGATGTCGCCCCGCTTCTGGCCGGGCAGCTCGGCGGCACCCTGCTGCTGGCGGTGCTCGCCCTGGCCGTGGCCTGGCTCCTCGCCCTCGTGCTGGCGACCTGGTCGACCCGCGGCGGCCGGTTCGCCTGGTTCCTCGGGTCGGGGCTGGAGATCGTGTCCGCCGCGCTCCCCCATTTCTGGCTGGCGACCGCGCTGATCGTGTTGTTCAGTGTCTGGCTGGGCTGGCTGCCGCCGGTGAGCACGGCCGGGCCCGCCGGGCTGGTGCTGCCGGTGCTGACCCTCGCGGTCCCGCTGGCCGGGTTCCTCGGCCAGATCATGCGGGAGTCCCTGCTCGCCGCACTGGAGTCGCCCTTCGTGCTGTCGGCGCGGGCGCGGGGTGAGGGCGAGCGCGGCATCCGTTGGGTGCACGCGTTGCGCCACGCCGCCCTGCCGGCGATCAGCCTGTCCGGTTGGGCGTTCGGGTCCCTGATCAGCGGCGCGGTGGTGGTCGAGACGATCTTCGCCCGGCCCGGACTCGGACGCACCCTGCTGAACGCCGTGACGGTGCGTGATGTGCCGGTCGTGGTCGGCACCGTGCTGGTCGTGGCGCTCGGCTACATCCTGATGACCCTGCTCACCGACCTGGCCCAGCGCCTGGCCGATCCCCGGCTGCGCACCCGATGAGCGACCTGGAGATCCAGGCCGGCCTCGGCCGGTCCGCCCGCGCGCCCCGCCCGGCCCACCCGCCCCGGCGCGGCCGGCGACCCCGGATCGGGGTCGCCGAGACGCTGAGCGGGCTGTTCGCGCTGTTCCTGGTGGCGGCTGCGCTCGCGCCGGCCCTGGTGGCGCCCGGGGACCCGCTCGGGATCGATCCCCTGTCCGCGTTCCAGGCTCCGTCGCTCGTGCACGGGTTCGGCACCGACGAGTCCGGCCGGGACATCTTCACCCGGGTCGTACACGGCACCGGCAGTTCCCTGCTGATCGGCACCCTCGCGACCCTGATCGGGCTGGGCCTCGGACTCGTGCTCGGAACCCTGGCCGGGATGCTCGGCCCGGTCGTCGACTTCACCGTGAACCGGCTGCTCGAGGTGCTGTTCGCCTTTCCGGGGCTGCTGCTGGCGCTGCTGTTCATCCTGGTCTTCGGCCCCGGAGTGGCGAGCGCGACCGTGGCGGTCGGGCTGGCGACGGCGCCCGGGTACGCCCGCATCATCCGGGCCCAGCTCGTCTCGGTGCGCTCGTCCGCGTTCGTCGAGGCGGCCACCGTGCTCGGCCTGGGTCGCGGCCGGATCCTGGCGCGCCACATCCTGCCGAACACCCTCGCTCCCCTGTTCGTGCTCGGCACCCTCGGGATCGGCCAGGCGATCGTCTGGGCCTCCGCCCTCAGTTATCTCGGGCTGGGCGCCACGCCGCCGGCCGCCGAATGGGGCGCCATGCTCTCCGCCGGGCGCACGTACATCGGCTCGGCCTGGTGGATGAGCTTCTTCCCCGGCCTGTTCATCGTGCTCGCCGCGGTGTCGGCCACGGCCCTGGGCCGCGGCATCGACCGCAGGCTGAGGCACGCATGAGCGCGGAGAGCGCGGAGAGCCTGGCACCCGGGCCGGCAGCCGCCCTGCCCGCGACCGCGCCGATCGTGCCGGTCGTGCGCGTGCGCAACCTGAGCGTGGGGTTCGGCCCGGAACCGGGCGCATCGCCGGTGGTGGAGGGCATCTCGTTCGACGTCGCGCCGGGCGAGTGCCTGGCCCTGGTGGGCGAGTCCGGTTCCGGCAAGTCCGTCACCGCGCGCAGCCTGCTCGGCCTCGCCGGGGACACCGCCTGGCTGCGCGCCGACGAGCTGACTCTCGGCGCGTCCGGCGTGCTGGAAATCTCGGAGGCCGCGTGGCGTTGCCGGCGCGGACGCGACGTGGGCCTGGTGTTGCAGGACGCCCTGGTGTCCCTGGACCCGCTGCGCCCGGTGGGCCGGGAGATCGCCGACTCGCTCCGGCTGCACACCCGGCTGGGCGCCGCGGCCCGCCATGCGCGCGTGCTCGAGCTGCTGGCACGCGTGGGGCTGCCCGACGGGGAGAACCAAGCCCGGAAACGCTCAGGGGAGCTGTCGGGAGGCCAGCGCCAGCGCGCCCTGATCGCGGCCGCGATCGCCCTCGACCCGCCGTTCCTGATCGCCGACGAGCCGACGACCGCCCTCGACGTGACCGTGCAGGCCCAGATCCTGGACCTCCTGGCCGACCTGAAACGCCGGGGCACCGGGATCCTCCTGATCAGCCACGACCTCGCCGTGGTGGGCCGCATCGCCGACCGGATCGCGGTCCTCTCCGAGGGACGCACCGTCGAGCAGGGGCCGACCGCCGCGGTTCTGGCCGCGCCGGAGGATCCGGTCACCCGGCGGATGCTGGCGGCCGTCCCCGTGGACAAACCACGCGGCCTGCGCCTGACCGCGCAGCTGACCCCGGCTCTGACCGCGCAGCTGGCCCTGCGCGACGCGGAGCCGGCCCGGGCGGTCGACGCCGAAGCCGGGGCGCACCCGGCCGCTCCCGCCGCGGCCAGAGAGGTCGTGCTCGAGGCCACCGGGCTGGTCAAGCGGTTCACCCGTCCCGACGGCAGCGTTCAGGCCGCCGTCGACGACGTGTCGTTCCGGCTGGAACGGGGAACGACCCTCGGCATCGTCGGTGAGTCCGGTTCGGGCAAGACCACCCTGGCCCGGCTCGTGCTGGCGCTCGCCCGGCCGGACGCGGGCGAGGTGCGAGTGCTCGGCGAGCCGTTCAGCGTCGCCGGCGAGAGAGCCGGCGCCGAGAAGGCGCGGCGGCTGCTGCGCCCCCAGTTGGGCGCGGTCTACCAGGATGCGCTCAGTTCCTTCGACCCCCGGCTCACGGTCGGCGACGTGCTGCGGGACGCAGTAGGCGGCAGGACCGGCGGCAGGACCGGCGGCACGACCGTCGACACGACCGTCGACACGACCGTCGACACGACCGTCGACACGACCGTCGACACGACCGGCGCCGGCCGGTCCCGCGGTCGCGACGGCCTCCGATCCCGCGGCGGATCGGTCGACAGGTCCGATGCCGCCGGCCGGCGCATCCGGGAGCTGTTGGACGCCGTGGGCCTGCCCGCGAGCCTGCTCACCCGGCGGCCGCTGTCCCTCTCCGGCGGGCAGCGCCAGCGGGTGGGCATCGCCCGGGCGCTGGCCTCCGAGCCGCAGATCCTGATCTGCGACGAACCCGTCTCCTCGCTCGACGTCACGGTGCAGGCCCAGGTGCTCGACCTGCTCGACGACCTGCAACGGGACCTCGGCCTCAGCGTGCTGTTCATCTCCCATGACCTCGGGGTGATCCAGCACGTCAGCGACCGGGTGGCCGTGATGCGGGACGGCCGGATCGTCGAATCGGGCGCGGCCGGACAGGTCTTCGGGGCGCCGCAGCATCCGTACACCCGGGCCCTGCTGGGCGCGGTCCCCCGCCTCGGCTAGCCGGACTCCACGACCCCGCGCTCGTGGCGCAGGTTGTGGCCCGCGGCGCAGGTTCGAGCCTGCGCCCGCGGGAATAACCTGCGCCGCGAGCGGCCGGGGGGACGGGCGAGCGGCCGGGGGGACGGACGGACGGGCGGCGACCGTGTCTACGACAGGAGCGCGACCGGGGATTCCGCCTCGCCGCGCCAGGCTTCGACGCCTTCCCTGATCGCGAAGCCGGCGATCACGAGTGCCGCGAGCGAGTCCGCCCAGGCCCAGCCCAGCAGCGTGTTCAGCACCAGCCCGAGCAGCACCGACCCGGACAGCCACGCGCACAGCAGCAGCTGCCGGGAGTCCGCCAGCACGCTCTTCGAGCCGAGCTCGGTCCCGGCCCGGCGTTCCACGCCCGCCACTCCCGGCATGATCACCAGGCTCAGGCAGGCGATCACGATGCCCACCGGGCTGGGCTCGGCCTCGATCACCCCGATGAGGCCGAGGCCGGCGTTCAGGATGACGTAGCCGGCCAGGGCGAAGAAAGCGACCGCGATGGCGCGGAGGGCAGGTTTCTGCCACCGGTCGGGGTCGCGGCGCGAGAACTGCCAGGCGATGACCGCGGCGGAGAGCACTTCGATCACGGAATCCAGGCCGAATGCGACCAGCGCGGTCGAGGATGCCGCGGCACCGGCCGCGATCGACACGACCGCCTCGAGCACGTTGTAGCCGATCGTGAAGCCGACGATCAGGCGCACCTTGCGGCGCAGCGCCGTGCGGCGGGCATCCGTGAGCGTGCGCGGGCCGGCCAGGGCGTCGCCATCCGGCGTGCCGTCAGGCCTCGTGTCGTCATCATTTGGACCGGTCACGGTACCCCTCTCCGCCTCCAATCCTGCCACTCGCCGACCGACCGGGGGCGGCTCCCAAACGCCGGGCTGGGCCCGGAATCGGTCTGGAACGGGACATCCGGTAAGTTAGGTACCGCCCAATACTCAGGCACTTCACCACCGACACGGTGCCGCAGATACGAATCGGAGAAACATGACCGCCGCCAGCGTTCCGGAAAAACCTGCCCTCGAAGGGCTCGAAACCAAGTGGGGCGGCTCCTGGGAAGACGCGGGCACCTACCGGTTCGACCGGGGTTCGGCCACGCGCGCGAACATCTTCTCCATCGACACCCCGCCGCCGACCGCCTCCGGGTCGCTGCACATCGGGCACGTCTTCTCCTACACGCACACGGATGTCATCGCCCGCTTCCAGCGCATGCGCGGCAAGAGCGTCTTCTACCCGATGGGCTGGGACGACAACGGCCTGCCCACCGAACGCCGGGTGCAGAACTACTACGGCGTGCGCTGCGACCCGTCCCTGCCCTACGTCGATGACTTCACCGCGCCGTTCGAGGGCGGCGACGGCAAGAGCACCAAGGCCGCCGACCAGCTGCCGATCAGCCGCCGCAACTTCATCGAGCTGTGCGAACGCCTCACCATCGAAGACGAGAAGCAGTTCGAGGCCGTCTGGCGCATGCTCGGCCTCAGCGTCGACTGGACCCAGACCTACCGCACGATCGGCAACGACTCCCTCGTCACCTCCCAGTCGGCGTTCATCGGCAACATCGAGCGCGGCGAGGCCTACCAGGCCATGGCCCCCACGCTGTGGGACGTCACCTTCCGCACCGCGGTCGCCCAGGCCGAGCTCGAGGACAAGGAGATGCCCGCGTCCTACCACCGAGTCTCCTTCGCCCAGCCCGGCGGCGGCGCGATCGAGATCGAGACCACCCGCCCGGAACTGCTGCCCGCCTGCGTGGCCCTCGTGGCGCATCCGGACGACGAGCGCTACAAGGCCCTGTTCGGCTCAACCGTTCGCACGCCGCTGTTCGACGTGGAGGTGCCGATCCTGGCCCACCACCTCGCGCAGAAGGACAAGGGCAGCGGAATCGCCATGATCTGCACGTTCGGCGACGTGACCGACGTGATCTGGTGGCGTGAACTGGACCTCCCCAACCGCGCCATCATGGGCTTCGACGGCCGCATCATCGCCGAGGCGCCCGAAGCGATCACGAGCGAGGCCGGGCGGGCCGCATACGCGCAGCTGGCCGGCAAGACCGTCTTCTCCGCCAAGGCGGCCGTGGTCGACCTGCTCCGCACCAGCGGCGACCTGATCGGCGAACCGCGCTCGATCGTGCACCCGGTCAAGTTCTTCGAGAAGGGCGACAAACCGCTCGAAATCGTCTCCACCCGCCAGTGGTACATCCGCAACGGCGCCCGCGACGAGAAGCTGCGCGCCCGCCTGATCACGCACGGCAGCGACCTGCAGTGGCACCCGGAATTCATGCGCGTGCGCTACGAGAACTGGGTCAACGGCCTCACCGGCGACTGGCTCGTCTCCCGCCAGCGGTTCTTCGGCGTTCCGCTGCCGATCTGGTACCCGCTGGATGCCGACGCGAACCCGCTTTTCGACCAGCCCATCGTCGCCACCCGCGAGATGCTCCCGGTCGACCCGTCCTCCGACACCGCCCCCGGCTACGAGGCCGGGCAGCGCGGCCAGGCGAACGGTTTCGTCGGCGAGGTCGACGTGATGGACACCTGGGCGACCTCCTCCCTCACCCCGCAGCTGGCCGGCGGCTGGGAGCGCGACCCCGAACTGTTCGAACTCGTCTACCCGTACTCGCTGCGCCCGCAGGGCCAGGACATCATCCGCACCTGGCTGTTCTCCACCCTGCTTCGCGCCGAACTCGAACACGGCGTCTCGCCGTGGCAGCACGCGGCCCTGTCCGGCTTCATCGTGGACCCCGATCGCAAGAAGATGTCCAAGTCCAAGGGCAACGTCGTCACCCCGGCGGACATGCTCGAGCAGCACGGTTCGGATGCCGTGCGTTACTGGGCCGCGTCGTCGCGCCTCGGCACCGACGCCGCGTTCGACCCCAAGAACCCGACCCAGATCAAGATCGGCCGCCGCCTGGCGATCAAGATCCTGAACGCGTCGAAGTTCATCCTCGGCTTCGACGGCGGCGCGGAGGCCCCCGTCAGCGAGCCGCTCGACCAGAGCATGCTCGCCCGGCTAAGCGTCGTGGTCGGCCAGGCCACCGCCGCGTTCGAGGGCTACGACCACGCCCGGGCGCTGGAACTGACCGAGAGCTTCTTCTGGACGTTCTGCGACGACTACCTCGAGCTGGTCAAGGAGCGCGCCTACGGCGAGGCCGGTCCCGGCCAGGCATCGGCGGTCGCCGCCCTCCGCACCGCGCTGTCCACCCTGCTGCGCCTGTTCGCCCCGTTCGTGCCGTTCGCGACCGAGGAAGCCTGGTCCTGGTCCACCGAAGACTCGATCCACCACGCGGCCTGGCCCGTCCAGTCCGAGCTCAGCGGAGGGCAGGGCGGCAACGTCGCTCTGCTGGACCTGTCCAGCCGGGCGCTCACCGGCATCCGCCGCGCAAAAACCGATGCGAAGGCTTCCCAGAAAACGGACGTCGAATCTGCTGTAATTAGCGGTACGGCTGCAGAGATTGCCCTGCTCAGGCAGGCTGCCGCCGATCTGAGTGCCGTTGGCCGTATCTCGGAGTTGGTTTTTATTGAAGGCAGCGAATTGGCTGTCACCGACATCGTGCTCGCCACGGTGCCGGAGAACTAGGAGAACCGAATGTCAATCAAGGTACGCGCGCTCGGCGACAAGGACTTTTTTTCGTGGCTGGGACTCTTCGAGGGCTACAGCGAGTTCTACAAGTGCGAACTGACTGACCAGAAAGCGCTCCAGGTCTGGAGCTGGATCATCGACAAGAACGAGTCGCTCACCGGCGCCGTTGCCGTCGACGACGACGGCGAGTTCGTCGGATTCGCCCACTACCGCGAGGTTCCGAACACCCTGACCGCCACCCGCGGCCTGTTCCTCGACGACCTGTTCGTGGTGCCGGAATCCCGCAGCACGGGCATCGGCCGGGCCCTGATCGAGTTCGCCAAGGAGTACGCCGCGGCGCACCGCCTGACCACGGTGCAGTGGCTGACCGCCGCCGACAACGAGACCGCGCAGCGCCTGTACGACGACGTGGCCACCCGCACCGACTGGGTCACCTACGAGATCGAGCTCTAACATGCAGATGGGAACACGCTGGCCGCTGGGCGGCCCGATGCCCGCACGGCTGCCCCATGTGGTCGAGATCGCCGTCAGGGCGGTCGAGGAAGATCTCACGGCCCTGGCGGAGGACACGCAAGCCTGGCGCTGGACGCTGACCTGGCTCGAGGGCAACCCCGTGCTGGAGCTGGACGACGGCACGGTCATCCGTTACAACCCGGCCGAGGACAGCGCCACGATCACCCAACCGGCGATCGCCCTCGAAGACGAGGACGACTGGATCTAGGCTCTGCTGGCCCTGGCCTGGCTCTGGCCTGGCTCTGGCCTGGCCGACTCCGCCGAGCCGTGAGAAGCGCCCCTTATAATTCGGAAAACGGGGGCGCTACTCACGGTTCGGCGGAGGGTTTTCTGCCGCTACTTGCGGGCGACGACCTCTCCGTGCGGGATGCCGAACCAGCCGTCCGGGTCCCCGGCCCACTGGAGCCAGGCGGCCTTCATCTTGTTCAGGTCGGCGAGGTCGGCGGCCCCCACCTCGATGGCGTGTGCGGCGAAGGCGGATTCCGTCACGCGGTCGGCCCAGGACCCGCCCCACCACTCACGTTCCACATCCGAGGCGAAGCACCAGATGGATGCCGAGCTCGTCACCGCGCCGAACCCCGCCTGGCGCGCCCACGCCTTCAGGGAACGCCCGGCGTCGGGGTCGCCGCCATTGGAGTAGTGCACGTCCCGGTACGCCGTCAGCCACAGCGAGAGCCCCTGCAGCTTCGGGTGGTACATCACGCCCCCGTAATCGGCGTCGCGGCCGGCGAAGACTCCGCCCGGCTTCAACACCCGGCGGAACTCCCGAAGCGCGGCAACCGGGTTGGCCAGGTGCTGCAGCACCTGGTGCGCGTGCACGATGTCGAAGCTCTCGTCGGGGAAATCGAGCGCGCAGGCGTCGCCGACGTGGAAGGAGGCGTTCCGCACGCCCTCGTCGAAGGCGAGTCCCGCGGCATGACGCACGATCTGCTCCGACGCGTCGATGCCGGTGACCTGCCCGGGATACAGCCGGCGCGCCAGGTCGACCGTGACCGTGCCGGGGCCGCAACCCACGTCGAGCAGGGACCGGCCGGGCGACAGGTGCGGAACCAGGTAGGCCGCCGAATTCGCCACGGTGCGCCAGGTGTGCGAGCGCAGCACGCTCTCGTGGTGCCCGTGCGTGTACTGCTCTCGCTGCGCGGTCTCTTGGCGGTCCGGCTCGTCGGTCATGAACAGATCCTATTCGCGCGGGGGCAACCGGTGTGGCAGGGTGAGCGGATGAACCCCTTCTTCAGCCCCAGCACGCTGGCCTACGAGCTGCCCCCGTTCGGGCTGATCCGGGAGGAGCACTACCGGCCCGCTTTCCTGCAGGGAATGGCGGAGCAGATCCTCGAGGTTGCGGCGATCTGCGGGGTTCCGGATGCGCCCACGTTCGACAACACCATGGTGCCGCTCGAACTTAGCGGGCAACTGCTCACCCGGGTGGCGGCGGTGTTCTTCAACCGCAGCTCGTCGGACTCGAACCAGCTGACCGACGCGCTCGAGGAGGAGCTGGCGCCGTTGCTGGCCGCGCACGCGGACGCCATCCGTCTGAACCCGGAGCTCTTCGCTCGGGTGGCCGCCCTGCACGCGCAGCTGGACCGGTTGCAGCTGGACGCGGAATCGCGCTACCTGGTCGAGCGATACCACACGGAGTTCACGCTCGCCGGCGCGGGCCTGACCGACGCCGCCAAGGCCGAGCTGCGGGACTACAACGCACGGCTCTCCACGGCGACCACCCGGTTCGAGAAGAACCTGCTGGCCGACACCAACGATTTGGCCCTCGTGCTCGAGAACGTCGCCGAGCTCGACGGCCTCACCGCCGGGCAGATTTCGGCCGCGGCGGAGGCTGCGACGGAGCGCGGGCTGCCGGGCCGGTACGTGATCACCCTCGTGCTGCCGACCGGTCACCCGTATCTGGCTCAGCTCACGAACCGCGGCGTGCGGGAGCGGCTGCTGGCGGCCTCGCGGTCCCGCGGCATCCGTGGCGGCGACCACGACAATCGCGAGCTGGTGCTGTCGATCGCCCGGCTCCGCGCCGAACGCGACCGGCTGCTCGGCTTCGACAGCCACGCGGCCGCGGTGACCGCCGACCAGACCGCGAAGACGCCGCAGGCCATCGCCGACCTGCTCGGGCGCCTGGCACCCGCTGCGTCCCGTAACGCCCTGGTCGAGCAGGCCGACTTGCAGGCCCGGATCGACCAGGACGGCGGCGGTTTCGAGCTCGCCGCGTGGGACTGGGCGTTCTATACCGAACAGGTGCGCCGGGCCCGGTATCATGTGGACACCGCGGCCATGCGGCCCTATTTCGAGCTCGAGCGGGTGCTGCGCGACGGCGTGTTCTACGCGGCGAGCCGGTTGTACGGGGTCACGTTCACCGAGCGCCCCGACCTGGTCGCCTGGCATCCGGAGGCCCGCGTGTTCGAGGTGACTGAGGCCGACGGCTCCCCCGTCGGCCTGTACATCGGCGACTTCTACACCCGCGACTCCAAGCGGGGCGGCGCGTGGATGAACTCGCTGGTCTCGCAGTCGGCGCTCCTGGACTCGTCGGCGGTGGTCTGCAACAACCTGAACGTGCCCCGGCCGGCCGCGGGCGAACCCACCCTGCTCAGCTTCGACGAGGTCACCACCCTGTTCCACGAGTTCGGGCATGCGCTGCACGGGCTGTTCGCGCGGGTCACCTACCCGAAGTTCGCGGGCACGAACGTCTACCGAGACTTCGTCGAATTTCCGAGCCAGGTCAACGAGATGTGGATGCTGTGGCCGGAGGTGCTCGCCCACTACGCCGTTCACCACGAGACCGGTGAGGCCATGCCGCAGGACCTGGTCGACCGGATCCAGGACTCCACCGCCTTCAACGAGGGCTTCTCCACCAGTGAATACCTGGCCGCCGCGCTGCTCGACCAGGCCTGGCACCGGATCGACGCCGACGACACGGTGACGGATGTCGCCGCGTTCGAGGCCGCCGCGCTCACCGCCGCGGGCCTGGACAACCCGGCCGTGCCCACGCGCTACGCCAGCACCTACTTCGCCCACACGTTCGCGGGCGGCTACGACGCCGGCTACTACTCGTACATCTGGAGCGAGGTGCAGGACGCCGACGCCGGGGAATGGTTCGAGGACAACGGCGGGCTCACGCGGGCCAACGGGGATCGGTTTCGCCGTCGATTGCTCGGTGTGGGCGGCAGCGCCGACCCGCTGGCGGCCTACCGGGACTTCCGGGGACGGGACGCGGGCATCCAGCCGCTCCTCGACCGGCGCGGCCTGAACTAGCGGCAGCCGGCCCGGCGCCGGTCCCGGCCCCGGCACCGGCCCCGGCTCCGATCACCCCGCCCGTGAACCAATTCGACGGAGATACTGCTCTAAAAACAGCTTTCCGGGCTGCTGGGGCTCGATTTGGGCAAAATCTCCGTCGAATTGGTCAGGAGGCACCGACGGGAGCGGTGCGAGGCCGGCCGCCGCCGAGCCAGAGCCCGAGGCTCACGATGACCACCGGGTCGAACACGGGCGGCGTGAAGACCAGGCCGGGTGCGGACGACGAGGCGGTCAGCCAGTCCGTGCCCGCCGTGAGGGCAACCCCGATCGCCGCCACGACCATGGCCGCCGGCACGGCCCAGGGGCGCGCGAGCCGAAACACGACCAGCCAGACCACGACTACGGGCACCGCGAGCAGCGGCTGTTGCACGGATGCCGTCACCGGCGCCAGGCAGATCGGGAACAGGATGCCCGCGAGCATGGCACTCGCGATCGTCTTGGGGATGCTGGTGATGGCCCGCCCGAGCGCCGACCACAGCCCGCTCAGCACGATCAGGGCCCCGCAGACGAGGAACGCGCCCGCGGCGGCGGCGAAATCGTTCGTGGTCTCCCCCGCCGCTATGAGCAGAGCCGCGCCGGGGGTGGACCAGGCGAAGGAGATCGGCATCTTGAAGTACCACGGCAGCAGCACACAGGTGATCCCGACCAGCAGGCACAGGGCGAGCAGTCCGGAGGCGGCCTGGGCGTCGTTCGCCCCGACCGCCTGCAGCCCCGCGATGACGAGCACGAACGAGCTGGCGAAACCGGTGATGGCCGCCACGACGCCGGCGAAGAGGGGCTGGTACTCGGATCTCCGGCGTCAGAGGGAGGCGGGGCTGCGGGCGGCGGGGCTGCGGGCGGCGGGGCAGTGGGTGGCGGGGCAGCGAGGCAGGGAAGAACCGAGGTTAGGCGGACTTCTCCACCCGGCGGGGCTTGTGCAGCACGATCGTCGGTTCGGCGTTGTCGAGAACCGCGGCCCGGGTCACGACTACCCGCGCAACCTCGGAGCTGGACGGCACCTCGAACATGATCGGCCCGAGAACCTCTTCCATGATCGCGCGCAGACCACGGGCACCGGTCTTGCGGAGCACCGCCAGGTCGGCGATGGCCTCGAGGGCCGGCTGCTCGAATTCGAGTTCGACGCCGTCGAGTTCGAACATGCGCTGGTACTGGCGCACGAGGGCGTTCTTCGGCACGGTCAGGATCTGCATCAGCGCCACCTGGTCGAGCTGCGTGACCGTCGTGACCACGGGAAGCCGGCCGATGAACTCGGGGATCAGCCCGAACTTGTGCAGGTCTTCGGGCAGCACCTCGCTGAACAGGTTGACGTCGTCGCCCTTGCTGTGGAGGGGCGCCCCGAAACCGATGCCCTTCTTGCCGGCCCGGGTCGAGATGATGTCGTCCAGGCCCGCGAAGGCGCCGGCCACGATGAACAGCACATTGGTCGTGTCGATCTGGATGAATTCCTGGTGCGGATGCTTGCGGCCGCCCTGCGGCGGGACCGACGCCACGGTGCCCTCGAGGATTTTCAGCAGGGCCTGCTGCACACCCTCACCGGACACGTCGCGGGTGATCGAGGGGTTCTCGGCCTTGCGGGCGATCTTGTCGATCTCGTCGATGTAGATGATGCCGGTCTCGGCGCGCTTGACGTCATAGTCGGCCGCCTGGATCAGCTTGAGGAGGATGTTCTCCACGTCTTCGCCGACGTAGCCGGCCTCGGTCAGGGCCGTCGCATCCGCCACGGCGAAAGGCACGTTGAGGCGCTTGGCCAGGGTCTGCGCGAGATAGGTCTTGCCGCACCCGGTGGGGCCGATCAGCAGGATGTTCGACTTGGCGATCTCGACATCATCGTGGATGGCGTCGGCGGCCGTGAGGGTCGCGCGGGAACGCACGCGCTTGTAGTGGTTGTAGACGGCGACGGCCAGGGCGCGCTTGGCTGCTTCCTGCCCGATGACGTATTCCTCGAGGAAGCCGAAGATCTCTTTCGGCTTGGGCAGTTCAAACTCGCCGGCACCCTCTTCGGCGCCGGCTTCGGCCAGGCGCTCCTCGATGATCTCGTTGCACAGTTCGACGCATTCGTCGCAGATGTACACGCCGGGGCCCGCAATGAGCTGCTGGACCTGCTTCTGGCTCTTCCCGCAGAAAGAGCACTTCAACAGGTCGGCGCTTTCGCCTATTCGGGCCATCCGTCAGCCTCCTCCATCGATTAGCTGCCTTGACTGATTAGCTGCATTGAGCCTAGCTTGTGCCTGTGACGCTGGGGTGCAGGCTACGCGGATGCGTCGGATAACGATCCCGGTGCCCGTGGGGCGGGAGGGTCCCGATGTGCCGAACGCGACGGATGCCCGGCGAACCTGCCGCCGGGCATCCGTCGCGTTCATGTTCTGTGCCTTATTTGACGAGCGTCGGCACGTTTTTGCGGCTGGTCAGGATCTGGTCGATCAGGCCGTACTCGAGCGCTTCGGCCGCGCCGAGGATCTTGTCGCGGTCGATGTCCTTGTGAACCTGCTCCGCCGTGCGGTTGGAATGGTGGGAGATGGTGAATTCCAGCCACTCACGCATCCGCTGGATCTCGGCGGCCTGGATCTCGATGTCGGATGCCTGCCCACCTCCCTGACCGCCGGCCGAAGGCTGATGGATGAGGATGCGCGCGTTCGGCAGCGCGAGACGCTTTCCGGGCGTTCCACCGGCAAGCAGCACCGCAGCGGCGGAGGCCGCCTGGCCGAGGCAGACCGTCTGGATGTGCGGCCGGATGTACTGCATCGTGTCGTAGATGGCCGTCATCGCGGTGAAGGAACCACCCGGGGAGTTGATGTACATCACGATGTCGCGATCGGGGTCCTGGCTCTCCAGCACGAGAAGCTGGGCCATGACGTCGTCGGCCGAGGCATCGTCGACCTGCACGCCGAGAAAGATGATGCGGTCCTCGAACAGCTTCGCGTAGGGGTCCTGACGCTTGTAGCCGTAGGCGGTGCGCTCTTCGAACGTGGGGAGGATGTAGCGGGCCTCGGGCGACTGCGGGGCGCGGCCACCGGCCTGGTGACCAAAATTCGTGAATTCCATGTCGTTTCTGCCCGTCCTACTTCTTGTTCACTGAGTCGTCGGTGCCGCCGCCGCCGACCACATCCGACGCGAATTCGCGCAGGTGGTCGACGAAGCCGTATGCTACGGCCTCCTGGGCGGTGAACCAGTTGTCGCGGTCGTTGTCGATGAGGACCTGCTCGACCGACTTGCCGGTCTGCTCTGCCGTCAGTTCGGCCATCCGCTTCTTCATGTCCAGGATCACCTTGGCCTGGGTCTGGATGTCGGCGGCCGTGCCACCGAAACCGCCGGACGGCTGGTGCAGCAGGACGCGGGCGTTCGGGGTGATGTAGCGCTTGCCCTTGCTACCGGAGGACAACAGGAACTGGCCCATCGACGCGGCAAGGCCGATGCCGACGGTGACGATGTCGTTGGGTACGAACTTCATCGTGTCGTAGATCGCCATCCCAGCCGTGATCGAGCCACCGGGCGAGTTGATGTACAGGAAGATGTCCCGCTCCGAGTCCTCTGCGGCCAGCAGCAGGATCTTGGCACAGATCTCGTTGGCGTTCTCATCCCGAACCTCGGAACCGAGCCAGATGATGCGGTCTTTCAGCAGTCGGTCAAAAACGCCGGGTGTAGGTGTCATATCGGCCATGTCGCGCTCCGTTTCACTTGTCGCTTCAGATTGAATCTATAGGAGCCAACGCTCCGGAACTGCTGTGTTCGCCCTCGGCAGATATCGCGCCGCGCCGGGCCGCCCCGCCGGGCCCCGCGCATCCGTGCTGCCGGACCCCGCGCATCCGTCGCTCTGAACCAATTCGACGGAGATCCTGCTCTAAAAACCCCGAATACGGCCCAAACCAGTCCAGAACCGGAGAATCTCCGTCGAATTCGTCAGGGCAAACGCGAAACGGGCCGGATGTCTGTGACATCCGGCCCGTCGGCGCGCGTGAGCGGGGGTGGTGCTACTCCTTGGCGGCGGCGGCCTTCTTCTTCGCCGCTGCGGCCTTGGCCTTGGCGGCCTTGGCAGCCTTTGCCTTGGCGGCCTTGGCCTCGGCGGCCTTGGCCTCGGCGTCGGCCTCGGCTGCGACGGCCTCGGCGTCCGAGTCGTCTTCCTCGATCTCGTCGTCTTCGTCTTCGTCCTCGTCCGGGACGGCGACGAACTCGGACAGGTCGACGGCGTTGCCGTTGGTGTCTACGACCTCGGCCTTGCCCAGGGCGATGGCGAGGGCCTTGTTGCGGGCGACCTCGGCCACCATCGACGGGATCTGGCCGTTACCGCTGAGCGCCTGGACGAACTCGCTCGGGTCCATGCCGTACTGGCTGGCACCCTGGATCAGGTACTGAGTCAGCTCGTCCTGGCTGACCTGGACCTTCTCGGCCTCGGCGATCGTGTCGAGCAGGATCTGCTGGCGGAAGGTCTTCTCGCTGGATTCGGTGACCTCGGCGCGGTGCTCGGCGTCTTCGAGGCGGTTCTCGCCCTCGAGGTGGCGACGAACCTCGTCTTCGATGATCGCGGTCGGGATCGGGACCTCGACCGACTCGAGGAGCTGCTCAACGAGCTTCTCGCGAGCCTGCGTGCCCTGGCCGAAAACCTTGGAGCGCTCGACGTTGACCTTCAGGCTGTCGGTGAGCTCGGCGATGGTGTCGAATTCGCTGGCGATCTGCGCGAAGTCGTCGTCGGCGGTGGGAAGCTCACGCTCCTTGACGGCGATGACGGTGACGGTGATCTCAGCGGTCTCGCCCTCGTGTTCGCCGCCCATGAGCTTCGAGTTGAAGGTGGTGGTCTCGCCGGCGCTGAGGGAGTCGAGCGCCTCGTCGATACCGTCGATGAGGTCGCCGGAGCCGACCTCGTAGGAGATCCCGCTGGCGTTGTCGACCTCGACGCCGCTGATCGCGGCGATCAGGTCGATCTGGGCGAAGTCGCCCGTGGTGGCGGGGCGGTCGACGGTGATGAGCGTGCCGAAGCGGCTGCGCAGGTTGTCGAGCTCCTCGGCGACCTCTTCGTCGGACACCTCGACGGCGTCGACGGTGAGCTTCAGGCCGGAGTAGTTGGGCAGGTCGATCTCGGGGCGCACGTCAACCTCGATGGACAGCTGCAGGTCTCCGGAGAAGTCCTTGTCGCTGGGCCATTCGACGATGTCGGCCTCGGGGCGGCCGAGGGGGCGCAGCTTGTGCTCGGTGACCGCGGTGCGGTAGAAGCCGTCGAGGCTCTCGTTGACGGCGTGCTCGAGCACGGCCGACTTACCGACGCGCTGGTCGATGATGGCGGGCGGAACCTTGCCCTTGCGGAAGCCGGGAATGTTGATGTCCTCGGCGATGTGACCGTAGGCGTGGGTGATGCTGGGCTTCAGCTCCTCGGGAGTCACCGAGATGGTGACCTTGGCGCGAGTGGGGCTCAGCTTTTCTACCGTGGACTTCACGTGGCAATCTCCTGTGTTCGACCGATGTATGGGGGGATGATGGTCGGGGCGACAGGATTCGAACCTGCGACCTCTCGGCCCCAAACCGAGCGCTCTACCAAGCTGAGCTACGCCCCGGACACTGTCTCAACCCGGTGGTGCCGTCCGCGAGGCGTGCAAGGATCGCACTTCACGCAGAATGACCTCGGTTAGTCTACTGCACGGGCCGGATGTCGCGGGTCCCCCTGTGCAGCGAGCACCCGCCAACGTGTACTACGCTGTGTGAGTGCGCGGGAGACTGCGCTCGGGGGATGTAGCTCAATGGTAGAGCCTCAGTTTTCCAAACTGATGGCGCGGGTTCGATTCCCGTCATCCCCTCCACAACATCGCTCACTTCAGGCCGAGTCCGTCCAGCGTCTGGCGCAGAGTCGCCGCCGAGTGCTCGAACAGTTCCTGCTCCTTCTCGCTGAAGGGCACCTCGATCACCCGAGAGACCCCGTCGGCGTTGATCACGCTCGGCACCGAGAGGGCCACGTTGCTGACGCCGCGGTAGTCGGTGAGCACCGAACTCACGGGCAGCACGGCGCCCTCGTCACGGAGCACGGCCTCGACGATCCGGGCGCCGGACAGCCCGATCGCGTAGTTGGTCGCGCCCTTGCCCTCGATCACCTTGTAGGCCGCGGACTTCACACTCTCGGTGATCGCGTCGAATTCCGATTCGGAGAAGGGAACCAGGCCCTTCGGCGAGATCGCGTCCTGAACCCACTCGGCCATCGAGATCGGGCCGATCCGGGCCTGGGACCAGAGTGGGAACTCCGAGTCGCCGTGCTCGCCGACGATGACCGCGTGCACATTGGCGATCGCGACTCCGACCCGGTGCGCC
This sequence comes from Cryobacterium sp. TmT2-59, assembly GCF_004403545.1. Classification (NCBI taxonomy): domain Bacteria; kingdom Bacillati; phylum Actinomycetota; class Actinomycetes; order Micrococcales; family Microbacteriaceae; genus Cryobacterium; species Cryobacterium sp. TmT2-59. The sequence goes on from NZ_SOGM01000044.1 coordinate 58,408, forward strand.
AGCATCCAGCGCAGCCGTGACGAGTCCAGGACCGTGCCGGAGCCGAAGACCCGCGAGGCCGGCAGCCCGCTGAACTCGCGTGCCGCGTAGGCCAGCACGTCGCAGGGGTTGGTGACCAGCATGTAGATGGCGTCGGGGGCGCGCTCGACGAGTTTCGGCATCAGTTCCCGCAGGATGCCGACGTTGACACCGGCCATCTCGAGCCGGGACTGGCCCGGGTGCTGCCTCGCGCCGGCGGTGATGACGACCATGTTCGCCCCCGCGATCGCGTCGAGGTCGCTGCCGCCGGCCACGCAGGAGGCACCGGTGAACTGGGTGCCGTGGGCCAGGTCGAGCACCTCGGCCTCGACCTTGGGCCCGTTGATGTCGTAGAGCACGACTTCGCGCGCCGATTGACGGATCAGGGAGGCGTAGGCGAGGGAGGACCCCACCGCTCCCGCTCCGATGATGGCCAGCTTGGAATTCTCGATCACGCTCATGGGTCAAGTCTGCCCCTTCCGGGGCCCGTGTCCCATTCCTCGGCAGGCGAAATCAAGCCCCGGTGCCGGCGGGACCAGCACTCGCGGCGCAGGTTGTGGCTCGCGGCTCAGGTTGGAACCTGCGCCCGCTGCCACAACCTGCGCCGCGACCCGGGCGCCGGCCCCGGGCCGGACGGTCAGAGCCGGTCGTGCGTGAACCGGCCGGCCAGCAGCGTGGCGGCCACGGGCATCCGTCGGAGGTCGCCGACGGAGGCGACGAACGGGTCGGTCTCGCACACGGCGAGGTCGGCGACGTCCCCCACCAGCACGCGGTGCCGGCCGCGCGCGGACGCGGCGAGCGCCGCCTGCCGGGAGATCGCCTGCTCGGCGTGCCAGGGTTCGCGCCCGTCGCGGGTGCGGCCGACCGCAGCGGCCAGGCTCACCCAGGGGTCCAGCGGCGCCACCGGGGCGTCCGACCCGAGCGCGAGGGTCGCGCCGGCGCGCAACAGGCTGGCCAGCACGAAGGCCCGGTCGGTGCGGCCGGCCCAGTACCGGTCGGCGACGTCGCGGTCGTCCAGGGCGTGCTCGGGCTGCACACTGGCCACCACGCCCAGCCGGGCGAAACGGGCGATGTCGGCGGGGGCGAGCAGTTGCGCGTGCTCGATGCTGCCCGAGCAGCCGAGCCGTTCGAAGGTGTCGAGCGCGAGGCTGTTCGCGTGGTCGCCGATGGCGTGCACGGCGGGGCGGATGCCGGCCTCCGTCGCCACCCGCAGGTGGTCGAGCAGTTCCTCGGGCGGCACGTTGAGCGACCCGCGCGAGCCGGGCTGCCCCTCCAGGCCGGGGTACTCGTCGAAGCAGAAGGCGGTGCGGGTGTTGAGCGACCCGTCGGTGATGACCTTGTAGGGACCCACCGTGAGGAGCCCACCGGTCCCCGCGATCACGTCCCCGCTGCGGAGTCCCTGCTCGACCGCCCGGCCGAGCTGCGGGGTGTAGATGCCGAACTCGACCCGGAGCGCATCCGTGCCGGCCTGGATGCGGCGCCGCCACGTGTCGAGGTTCCAGGCCATCTCCATCTCGACGATGCCGACGACCCCGCGGGCCGCCGCGGCCCGGGCCGCGGCGTCCGCCCACCCGTCCATCACCCGGTCGGGCACCGCGGCCAGCGCCCGCACCACGGCGAAGCAGTCGTCCTCGCGGAGCAGGCCGGTCGGATGGTCGGCGAACCCGTGCTGCGCCAGCGCGGCCGAGTTCAGCCAGCAGGAGTGCAGGTCGCCGCTGATCAGCACGGCCGGCACGGGGCCGGTGACCGCGTCGAGCGTGGCCCGGGCCGGGACATCCGGCCAGAGGCCGTCCCTGAACCCGAAACCGACCAGGCCCTCGCCCGCCGCCAGGTCCGGCACGCGCGCGGCGACCAGGGCAGCCACCTCGGCGGCGCTGCCGGCGCCGGATAGGTCCAGCCGTCGCGCGGTCTGCGCCCACTGGCTGAAGTGCACATGATTGTCCCAGAGACCGGGGATCAGCCACCGTTCGGCGAGATCCACCGCACGGATGCCGGGTCCCACCATTCCGAGGTAGCCGATCCGCCGGATCCGACCGTCCACGATCTCCACGTCGACCCGTTCGTCGCTGCCGGGAAGCCGGGCGTTCCGGAGCACCAGCGACTCGGAGTCCCCGGGCGTCACCGGTCGTGTCCCTGCGGGCCGGACGGCTCCGCGCCGAGGGGCGCGTAGGTGACGGGCGGAACCGGGTCGTGCACGCGGCGCATCTCGGCGGCGAGCGCCGGGCTCGCGTAGGGGCCGTCCCCGTCGAGTTCGGCCAGGATGCGCGCCACCGTCTCGGCCGGCTTGTTCTGGCTCAGCTTGCTCTTCGCGCTGAGGCGGCTCACCCGGAGCCGGAAGCCGACCGTGCCGCCGACGATGCGGGCGGCGTAGGCGGAGCTCGCGGGCGTGCCGTTGAGGCGACGCGGCTCAGGCATCCGTTCTTCGAAATGGTCGACGAGCCGGTCGAGCACGCGCAGGTTCTCCTCGTCGCTGAGCAGCTCCGGGGTGCCGTGCAGGTGGGCGGTGACGAAATTCCAGGTCGGCACGGCCGGGGTGGGGGCATCCGCGGGCCCGTCGTACCAGCCCGGGGAGATGTACCCGTGCGGGCCCTGGATGATGACCAGCAGTTCGTGCCGGCCGAGTTCGTGCAGCGCCTCGTCGGGCCGGCCGACATGGCTGAGCAACACGATGCCCTCGGCGTCCTCGTCGAGGATCACCGGGTAATGCGACGCCACCAGCTCGCCCGCGGAGGTGTGACTGATCATGCTCGCCCACGGGTTCTCGCGGATCAGGCGCTTGACCTCATCCGGATCGTCGAGGGCGAAACTGGGATTGTGTCTCATCGGGCTCCCGTTCGGTGGGGCTGCGGGCCGGGGGTCAGGACTGGCACCGCGGGCACCAGTAGAGCTTGCGGGCGGCCATCTCCTCCAGGGTGATGTGCGTGCCGCAGATCCGGCATGGCAGCCCTTCGCGTTTGTACACCCAGTGCCGGTCGGCCCGGTTGCGCATGGCGAGAACGTAGTCTTCGTCGCCCAGGTCGTCCATCGTCATCATCTGGCCGGTGGAGACGCCGATCTTCAGCAGGTGGGCCCAGTCCCGCCAGAGGGCCCGCGCCTGCTCGTCGCGAAGCGACTTCCCGGGGGCGTATGGATTGATGCCCGCCCGGAACAGGAGCTCGGCGCGGTACACGTTGCCGATCCCGCTGACCACGGATTGGTCCATCAGGAGCCGGCCGATCGGCGTCGGTTTCTTGCGCACCGCGCTGACGAAGCGCTCCTCCGCGGCGGCGCCGTCGTCGAGCATCGGGTCAGGGCCGAGCCGGTTCATCGCGACCTCGACCTGGTCGGGGCCGAGCACCTCGCAGGCCGTGGGCCCGCGCAGGTCGGCCACGACGTCGTCGGCGAGCAGGCGAACCCGAACCTGGCCGATGGGGTCGGGCGGGAAACCGTCGGGTTCGACGCTGACCTTCTCGGCCTCCGCCATCCGCAGCCGGGTCAGCCGGGGAGCGCCGATACTGCGCACCGAGTTCTCGCCGGCCGAATCCAGAACGGCGTCGCCGGTGCCGCGCATGCCGGTCTGGCCCATGCGTCCGTTGGCGGATGCGACGGTGGCGTCCACCTGGATGTCGCCCGCGAAATCCCACGCACCGTAGAGACCCAGGTGCACGCGCAACCACAGCCCGTTGTCGAACTCCAGGAACATTTGCTTACCGACGGCGCGGGCATCCGTCATGGAGTGACCGTCCAGCCGGGCCGCGCCGTCCACGAAGCGGCCCTGCGGGGACGACAGCCGGATGCGCTTGCCCACGAAATTTCGGGCGAACTGGCGCGCGATCCGGTGGACGGAATGACCCTCGGGCACGGTTAGCTTGAAAGAGGCGTGCCGTTGATTGTGCAGGTCGTTTCGTACTCCGCCAGCTGGGAGATCCGGCGCACATGGCGCTCGTCCCCGGGGAACGGCTCCGCGATGAAGGCGTCGATGAAGTCGGTGGCATCCTCGATCGTGTGCTGGCGGGCGCCGATGGAGATGACGTTGGCGTCGTTGTGCTCGCGGGCGAGACGCGCCGTGTTGAGGCTCCAGACGAGAGCGGCTCGAATCCCCTTCACCTTGTTGGCCGCCATCTGCTCGCCGTTGCCCGACCCGCCGAAGACGATGCCGAGCGCCTCTACGCCCTGCGTGAGGTCGGTCACGACGGCCTCGGCCGCGGTGATGCAGAACCCGGGGTAGTCGTCGAGGGCGTCGTAGCTCACCGGGCCGTGGTTCACGACTTCGTGACCGGCAAGGGTGAGGTGCGTGAGCAGGTGGTGGCTGAATTCGAGGCCGGCGTGGTCAGTGGCGATGTGGATGCGCATGATCCAATTCTATTTACTCGGCCGCGAAGACGGGTCCGCGGGTGCGGGTGCGCTTCATCTCGAAAAAGCCCTCGCAGCCGGCGACGGCCACCACGCCGTCCCACAAGGCCAGCGCCTGGTCGCCGGTGGGCGCGGGCGACACGACCGGGCCGAAGAAGGCCACGTCGTTGACGGAGATGACGGGGGTGCCCACATCCTGCCCCACTCGCTCCATGCCGTCGAAGTGGCTGGCGCGCATCTGCACGTCGTATTGCTCGCTGTCCGCCAAGGCGGCGAAGGCGACCGGCAGGCCCACTTCGGCGAGCGCCGCCGGGATGACCTCGTCGGGGTTCGAGCTGCCGCCCGGGTGGATGCGCGCGCCGAGGGCGTCGTAGAGAGCCTTGACCGTCTGCTGGCCGTGCAGTTCCTGCGCGGCCTGCACCAGGCGGGTGTATTTGAGGGCCCGCGGGAAGAACTCCCGGTACTCCTCTGACACGTCCTGATCCTCGTTCAGGACGGCGAGGCTCATCACCTTCCACTCGACGTCGAAACCGCGCAGGGCGGCCACCTCCCCCACCCAGCGGGAGGTCATCCAGGCCCAGGGGCAGGAGGGGTCGAACCAGAACTTCACGGAGTCAGCCATGGTGCCAGCCTAAGCGCCGATTGACTCGAGAACGGGCGACGGAGACCCCACGTAAACCCCTGTCCAGGGCGGGTATCCCAAACGAAATGTCTGGTTGAGGCCACTTTTCGGCTAAAATCGTACGTTATGCCCGGAAGCGGGCCGCAACTTTTCATCGAAAAATGATCTCCACGAGAGAAGCTCCAATGCTCAGAACGACAAGCACGACCGATTCGAATGCCGGTGCGGATCTCACCGCCGGCAAGGCGAAGAAAACGCTCCTCAAGCGCCGCTTAAAAGTGTCCCACGTCAACGTGGTCGACCAGTCGAGACTGAAGAAGGCCCTCGGCGGCACCATCGTCGGAAACACGATGGAATGGTACGACGTCGGCGTGTTCGGCTACCTGATCACGACGATGGGCCCGGTGTTCCTGCCCGAGGCCGACAAGACGGTGCAGACCCTCTTCCTGCTCGGCACCTTCGCCGCGACCTTCATCGCCCGCCCGCTCGGTGGCGTCTTCTTCGGCTGGCTCGGAGACAAGATCGGCCGCCAGAAGGTGCTGTCGATGACCCTGATGCTGATGGCGGCATCCACTTTCGCGGTGGGCCTGCTGCCCAGCTACGCCCAGGTCGGCATGCTCGCCGCGGCGTTGCTCGTCTTCACCAAGCTCGTGCAGGGCTTCTCCACCGGCGGTGAGTACGCCGGTGCGACCACCTTCGTCAGCGAGCACTCGCCCGACAAGCACCGCGGCTTCTTCGCCAGCCTGCTCGACATGGGCAGCTACCTCGGCTTCGCCATCGGCGCCGCGCTCGTCTCGATCCTGCAGGTGACCCTGGGTCAGCCCGTGATGGAAGACTGGGGCTGGCGCATCCCGTTCCTCATCGCCGGACCGCTCGGCCTGATCGCCATCTGGTTCCGCCTCAAGATCGAGGAATCCCCCACCTTCCAGGCCACCCTGGATGCCAAGGAGCTGGCTGCCACCGACCCGTCGTTCACCGACGAGTCCGCCGCGTCGAACGGCCCGGTCAGCATTTTCAAGAACCACTGGCGCGGCATCATCGTCGCGATGGTCCTCGTTGCCGCGGCGAACACCCTCGGCTACGCCCTGACCTCCTACATGCCGACGTACCTCACCGCCACCAAGGGCTACGACGAGCTGCACGGCACACTGCTGACCATCCCCATCCTCGTGATCATGTCGTTCTGCATCCCCCTCGCCGGCCGACTGTCGGACAAGATCGGCCGCCGCCCGGTGCTCTGGATGGGCGCCGGTAGTGCCGTGGTGCTCTCCATCCCCGCGTTCCTGCTGATCGGTGTCGGTGAGATCTGGTCGACGCTGCTCGGCCTGGCCCTGATCGCCCTGCCCGTCACGTTCTACGTCGCCAACCTGGCCTCGGCCCTGCCGGCGCTGTTCCCGACCGAAAGTCGTTACGGCGCCATGGGCATCGCGTACAACTTCTCGGTCGCCATCTTCGGCGGCACCACGCCGTTCATCATCGCGGCGCTCATTGCCGGGACCGGGAACGACATGATGCCGGCCTACTACCTGATGGGCACATCCGTCGTCGGTGGAATCGCGATCTTCTTCCTGCGCGAGTCTGCCGGACGCCCGCTGCTGGGCTCGATGCCCAGCGTGAATTCGGTCTTCGAGGCCCGCGAGCTGGTCGCCAACCAGGACGACAACCCCGACCTGGACACCGACGAAATGCCGTTCGACGAAACGTATGAGCCGGCCACCTCGTCGATGGACCTGTCCTCGCTCGCGACGGAACTCGACTCCACTCCTGCGCCGGAGACCCTGAAGGTCTAGCCACACCCGCTCCACCAGCTCGCTTCACCGCTGTTGCCCGGACGGACAACAGGTGCCGCTACACCGGCACCAGTTGTCCGGCCGGGCAACAGTCGTCTCAGGGGGCCGTCGTAGAATTGGCGGATGACCACCACGCCTTCGACCGAGCCCGCGGCAGAGCCCGCACCGGGCATCGACCCCGCGGAGATGGCGATCGCCCTGCGGGTCCTCGCCTCGCTCAGCGAGATCGACCCGGAGGACCCGGACTTCGTCACCGTGCGGCAGGCCACCGCCAAGATGTTCAAGTCCGTCAAAATGGTGCGCCGCGGCGAGAAGCGCCAGGCGATCGCGGACGCCGACCGGGAGGTCATCGCCGCGACCGCGACCGGCGCCCGCACCCGGATCGACGACGAGACCATCGGCGCCCAGCTGCGCCTCGGCACCGATCGGGCGTCGGCCGGCGAACTGCTCGTGCCCCGGGCCTGCTACATCTGCAAGCAGAAGTACACCCTCGTCGACGCGTTCTACCACCAGCTGTGCCCCGGCTGCGCGGCCATGAGCCACCAGAAACGGGATGCCCGCACCGACCTGACCGGCAAGCGCGCCCTGCTCACCGGCGGCCGCGCCAAGATCGGCATGTACATCGCCCTGCGCCTGCTGCGCGACGGCGCCCACACGACCATCACCACCCGGTTCCCGCGGGATGCGGTGCGCCGGTTCAGCGCCATGCCGGACTCCGCCGACTGGCTGCACCGGTTGCGGATCGTGGGTATCGACCTGCGCGACCCGGCTCAGGTGATCGGCCTGGCCGACTCCGTGGCGGCGGCCGGACCGCTCGACATCCTGATCAACAACGCCGCCCAGACCGTGCGCCGCTCCCCCGGCTCCTACTCGATGCTGGCCCTGGCGGAGCAGTCTCCGCTGCCGGAGGGCAGCATCCCGGAGATCGTGACGTTCGGGCACGCCAACGACGCGCACCCGACCGCGCTCGCGGCATCCGTCACCAGTCACCCGATCCTCACCGCCGCGGCCGGCGCGACCGGCGCGCTCACCGCCGACGACCTCACCGCGCTGGCCCTGGCGCCGGGCTCCTCCTCGCTCGAGCGCCTCGCCGCCGGCACCGCGATCGACGCGGGCGGGCTCGTGCCCGACCTGCACGACGCGAACAGCTGGACCGCGAACGTGCAGGACGTAGACCCGCTGGAGATGCTCGAGGTTCAGCTCTGCAACACCACGGCCCCGTTTCTGCTGGTGAGCCGCCTGCGTGCGTCGCTGGCGGCATCCGAGGCCCGCCGCACCTACATCGTGAACGTGTCCGCGATGGAGGGCGTGTTCGGCCGCGGCTACAAGGGCCCCGGCCACCCGCACACGAACATGGCCAAGGCCGCGCTGAACATGCTCACCCGCACCAGCGCGAAGGAGATGCTCTCGGACGGCATCCTGATGACGAGTGTGGACACCGGCTGGATCACCGACGAGCGCCCGCACCCGACCAAGGTGCGCCTCGCCGAGGAGGGCTTCCACGCCCCGCTCGACCTGGTCGACGGCGCGGCGCGGGTCTACGACCCGATCGTGCGCGGCGAGGCCGGCGAAGACCTCTGCGGCGTCTTCCTGAAGGATTACCAGCCCGGAACCTGGTAGCCGTCCCTCGGGCCACCACCCTGTCCCGCTCCGAACCAATTCGACGGAGATTCTGAGCTTTTCGCACCCTGGAGGCCGATTCAGACCCGATTTCGGCAAAATCTCCGTCGAATTGGTTGGGTGGAATTGGTGAGGGCGAGCGGATGCCCCGGCGCACTCGCAGCGCGACCAGGCAACGCCGAGGATCAGTCCGGCGCGGGGGCGGGCGGCGTCCAGACATACGGGGTCGTCGTCGTCAGCGTCTGGAAGCCCAGGCGCAGCAGGATCGGTTTGCTGTCCTCGGAGGCGTCGACCTGCAGGTAGCGCACGCCACGATCGTGCGCGAGCCGTGCCCGGTGCGCCACGAGCGCCCGGTAGATGCCGCGGCCCCGCCAGGCGGCAAGCGTCGACCCGCCCCAGAGGCCGGCGAAGTCCGTTCCCGGGGTGAACTCGAGTCGGCACGAGGAGACCACCTCTCCGGCGGCCTCGGCGACGAAGACGAGCACATCACCCGGGGCATCGCGCACACTCGTCTCAAGGTCGCCGGCCAGCCAGGACTGGTCCGTTCCCCAGACCTGAGTCTGGACGTCGGCGATGCCATCGAAATCCGCTCGGGAGTCGACCTGACGGATGGTGACCCCGTCGGGCAGCCCGGACCCGGGTCGCGCGGTCAGGCGCGCGGTCTCGCCCACGACGACCGTCTCGGGTGCCTCGGGCACGAACCCGGCAGCGATCAGGCGCCGGGTCAGGTCCGCGGGCTCGTCGTGGCCGCGGGTCTTCCACTCCACCGCCTCGCCGCGAGCCGCGAAGAAGTCTCGGTGCCCGGCGATGAGGGCGTCCAGCGCCGACCCGGTCAGTCCCACCTCGCGGGCGGTCTCGACGAAACCCTGGTGCCATCCCACCACGCGCAGAACCGAACCCCGCAGTTCAAAACGGATGCCCGCGGGCTGCTCGGCCGGAACCCGCAGCCGGAGCTGGGCATCGTAGGCGGCCAGGAGGGCCTCTCGACTTGTCATTGCGCCCCACCCTAGAGCCGGCCCGAACGAATTCGACGGTAATTTTGGCCAAACGAGACCCAGACGGCCAAAAAACGGGCTGTTAGGGCAGAATCTCCGTCGAATTGGTTCAGCGCCGGACACCGTGTGCCGGCTCCGCCCGGGAGTCGAGCCAGGGGCCACCGATCCGGGACGCCCGGCGGGAATGCTCGACCGCCGCGACGACTTGGAGTCAAGGGGCATCCGTCCCGGTGAGTGAAGAGGTGCAAGCTGAGCAGCATCGACGTGGGCTTCCGTTCCGAACGCGGCCCGGTGCTGATCGCCCTGATGATGACCACGGGCCTGGTCGCGATCGACGCCACCATTCTGGCGACCGCCGTGCCCACGATCGTGAAGGACCTCGGCGGCTTCGCCCAGTTCCCCTGGCTGTTCTCCATCTACCTGCTCGCCCAGGCCGTGTCCGTGCCGGTGTACGCGAAACTGGCCGACACCGTCGGTCGCAAGCCGATCGTGCTGATCGGCATCGCCCTGTTCCTGCTCGGCTCGGTGCTCTGCGGGCTGGCCTGGAGCATGCCTGCGCTGATCGTTTTCCGCGCGATCCAGGGCCTCGGGGCCGGGGCCGTGCAGCCGATGGCGGTCACCATCGCCGGCGACATCTACACCGTGGTCGAACGCGCGAAGGTGCAGGGCTACCTCGCCAGCGTCTGGGCGATCTCCTCCGTCGTCGGCCCCACCCTCGGCGGCGTGTTCTCCCAGTTCCTGTCCTGGCGCTGGATCTTCTTCGTCAACATCCCGCTCTGCGTCATCGCTGCCTGGATGCTGCTGCGCCAATTCCACGAGACGGTCGAGCCCCGCCGCCACCAGGTGGACTACCTCGGGGCCGGGCTGCTCACCGTGTCACTGAGCCTCCTGATCATAGCCGTGCTGGAGGGCGGGCAGGCCTGGGCCTGGAACTCGCCGCAGAGCATCGGATCCTTCGGCCTGGGCGCGCTCCTGCTGGCCCTGTTCGTGCTCGCCGAGCGGGGGGCCGCCGAGCCCGTCCTGCCGCTCTGGGTGTTCAGCCGGCATCTGCTGCTCAGCACCGCGCTCGTCTCGATCGGTGTCGGCGCCATCCTGATCGGCCTCACTTCCTTCGTGCCGACCTACCTCGAAGGGGCCCTGGGAACCGCGCCGCTGACCGCCGGTCTGGCCCTGGCGGCGCTGACGATCGGCTGGCCGATCTCGGCATCGCTCTCCGGGCGCCTGTACCTGCGGATCGGCTTCCGGAACACGGCGCTGATCGGCATCGGCATCGTGCTGCTCGGCGTGGTGGCCCTCGCACTCTTCGCAGCGACCCCCTCGGTCGCCATCGTCGCCGCCAGCTGTTTCGTGACCGGCCTCGGCCTGGGCCTGGTGGCCACCCCGTCCCTGATCGCGGCGCAGTCCAGCGTCGACTGGAACGAACGCGGCGTCGTCACCGGAGCCAACCTGTTCTCCCGTTCCATCGGCAGCGCGGTCGGCGTGGCCATCTTCGGCGCCGTGGCGAACGCGATCTTCTCCGCCTCCGGGCGAGGGGCGCCGGATGCCGCCACGGTCGTCGCGGCATCCGGCGCGGTGTTCGCGGCCGTGACCGTCACCGCCGCTTTGACCATGATTGCGGCGATCTCCATGCCGCGAACGCCGGCTCACCGGGTGCAGTGACCCGAGGCCTCGACACCTGAACGAATTCGACGGAGATTCTGACAGAAACGACCCTGAACAGCCCGAAAGCGAGCCTTTACGGCAATATCTCCGTCGAATTGGTTCACCGCCGGGGCGAGGATCCCCGCTCGTCCAGCCAGTGCAGGGCCCGCCCGTGCGGCTCCGTGAACGCGATCGGCTCGGCATCCAGAGCGAGCACGAAGTCAGTGGATGCTGCGGGGCGCGCCCGCAGTCTCTCCGTCACCGCGGGCACGACCGAGCGGCCCTCGTTGGACAACCAGCGCACGGGCAGCCGGTGCATGGTGGCCGTGAACCGGCGCGCGGCTGCTTCGTCGAGGTAGGCCAGCACGGCGGTGTGGAACACGACCACGGTCGCCCCGGCGGGCGCCCGTGCGACGAGGGCCTCGACCTGGTCGTTGAGGTCCCCTCGCACGATCGGGGCCGGCTCCGCCCGAGCGAGCTGCACCGCCGCACGGAGCCTCGCCCGGCGATCGTCGTGCTCCGGCCAGATCAGGGCGTCCAGCCAGGCCACGTCGGCCTGATCGAACAGGTCGAGCGGGTTGAGGTCGACGCCGGCCCGCCAGACCACCTCGGGCAGTTCGGCCGGCCCGGGCACCGGCCCGGTCAGGGAGCAGTCGAGGACCACCGGGCTCGGCCCGGCGGCGGGATGCAGCATCCGTTCGACCTCATCGCCGGCGAGATACCGGTAGCTGTACCGGTCGGGATACAGGCAGAGCCCCGCGGATGCCCCCACCTCGATCAGGGCCAGCGGACCGGGAAGCGCGGCGAGCGCCGGCAGCAGCACCGCGCACCGTCCGGGCTCGTTCGTCTGGGTGGAGTGACTGAGGCAGGTGGCCGACACGACGGCCCAGTGGCCGGCCAGCCAGGAGCCGAACTCCCCGTACTCCGAGACGGGGGCGCCGTGGAACCGCGCCGCGCTGAAGACCAGGTTCGGCTGCCGTTTCGGCGCCGGGAGCCGGTCGATCAGGGCGACGGTCGCCGGGTCGTCCGCCACGCCGTGCGCCCACGCTTCGTAGCAGGCGCTCAGGCCGCGCGCTTCCATGTCGGCGAACTCCCGGTAGCGGTCGGCGGTCGCGGCCCGCGGGTCGGTGCTTGCCCTCATGCGCACACCCTAATCCTTGGCTAGGCTGAATCCTGTGTGCTGCGTCACAAGCGTCAGCGCGCCCGCATACCGCGAAACCGAGATGGAGAAACCGTTGCCCGGAGAGAACCTCACCAGGATCGAAGCCCAGGAGCGCGCCGCGCTCATCACCGTGCAGAGCTATCAGGTCACCCTCGACCTCACCGCCGGACCGGAGACGTTCGGCAGCGAGACCACGGTGCGCTTCACCGCGACGCCCGGTTCGTCCACCTTCATCGACGCCATCACCCGCACCGTGCACTCGGTGACGCTTAACGGCGCCGCGCTCGACCCCGCATCCGTCAGTGACGGCATCCGGATCCAGCTCGACGGCCTCGCCGCGGAGAACACGCTCACCGTCGTCGCCGACGCCGAGTACACGAACACCGGCGAGGGCCTGCACCGCTTCGTCGACCCGGTCGACAACGAGGTCTACCTCTACAGCCAGTTCGAGGTGCCCGACTCCCGCCGCGTCTTCGCCGTGTTCGAGCAGCCCGACCTCAAGGCCACGTTCGCGTTCACGGTCACCGCGCCGGGCGCCTGGGAAGTCATCTCCAACTCGGTCACGCCCGAGCCGACGGATGCCGGCAACGGCCAAAAGACGTGGGCCTTCGCCCCCACCCACACCATCTCCAGCTACATCACCGCCCTCGTCGCCGGCCCCTACGCGGTCGTGCGCAGCGAGCTGACCTCCAGCGACGGCCGCACCATCCCGCTCGGCCTCTTCTGCCGGAAGAGCCTGTTCGAGTACCTCGACGCGGATTACCTGTTCGAGAAGACCCGCCAGGGCTTCGAATACTTCGAGGGCAAGTTCAACTACCCGTACCCGTTCGACAAGTACGACCAGATGTTCGTGCCGGAGTTCAACGCCGGCGCGATGGAGAACGCCGGCGCGGTCACCTTCACCGAGACCTACGTGTTCCGTTCCAAGGTCACCGACGCCATCAAGGAGCGCCGCGTCGTCACCGTGCTGCACGAGCTCGCGCACATGTGGTTCGGCGACCTGGTCACCATGAAGTGGTGGAACGACCTGTGGCTGAACGAGTCCTTCGCCGAGTGGGCGTCGACCATGGCCACCGCCGAGGCCACCGAGTGGACCGAGGCATGGACCACCTTCGCCGTGATGGAGAAGAGCTGGGCCTACAAGCAGGACCAGCTGCCCTCCACCCACCCCATCACCGCCACCATCACCGACCTCGAAGACGTGCAGGTCAACTTCGACGGCATCACGTATGCCAAGGGCGGCTCCGTGCTCAAGCAGCTCGTGGCCTGGGTCGGCCGCGACGAATTCTTCACCGGCGTCGCCGCGTACTTCCAGAAGCACCAGTGGGGCAACACCGAGCTGCACGACCTGATGGTCGAACTCGAGGCCTCCAGCGGCCGCGACCTCAGCGAATGGACCAGGCTGTGGCTCGAGACCGCGGGCGTGAACACCCTGCGCCCGGAGGTCACCGTCGACGAGACCGGCACCGTCACCGGCTTCACGGTGCTGCAGACAGCCGCCGCCGACTACCCCACCATTCGCCCGCACCGCCTCGCGATCGGCTTCTACGACCTGGCGGACGGCACACTCGTGCGCTCGCACCGGGTCGAGATCGACGTCGACGGCGCGCAGACGGATGTCCCCACGCTGGTCGGCCTGAAGCGTCCCGCCCTGGTCCTGCTCAACGATGACGACCTGGCCTACGCCAAGATCCGCCTCGACCCGGCGTCGCAGGAGGTGGCCCTCGAGAACCTCTCCGCGATCGAGAGCCCGCTCGCCCGCGCCATCGTCTGGGGCGCGGTGTGGGACGCCACCCGCGACGCCGAGACGGCGCCGCGCGACTTCATCACGCTCGTGCTCGGCAACGTCGCGACGGAGACCGAGTCGACCACGCTGCGCACGGTACTCGGCCAGGTCGTGCTCGCCGCCACCTACTACGTCGCCGAGGAGCACCGCACGGCGACGATCAAGGAGGTCGGGGACGCGCTCTGGTCCCTCGCCCGCCACGCCGAAGCCGGCTCCGACGCGCAGTTCCAGTTCGTGAAGTTCTTCGCCGGTATCGCGACCACCGAGAGCCAGCTGGCATCCGTGGCCGCGCTCCTGGACGGCTCCGTGCCGCTCGAGGGCCTGGAGATCGACACCGACCTCGCCTGGGAGCTGCTCATCGCCCTCGTCGCCGGTGGCAAGGCCGGATCGGCCGAGATCGACGCCGCACTGGCCGCGGACAACACCGCGACCGGCGCCCAGTCGGCCGCGCAGGCCCGCGCCGCCATCCCGACGGCTGAGGGGAAGCAGGCCGCCTGGTCGTCGCTGATCGACGTGGACACCGCCCCGAACACGATCGTGCGGGTCACGGCCGCCGGTTTCCTGCGCGCCAACGACACCGCGCTGCTCGAACCGTTCGTGGACCAGTACTTCGCCATGCTGCAGTCGGTCTGGGCGGCCCGCAGCTTCTCGATCGCAGAGAAGCTCGTGCTCGGGCTGTACCCGGCACCGCTCGCGAACCGGGCGCTCGTCACCTCGACGCGCACCTGGCTCGACGCCAACCCGGAGCCGCTCGCGCTGCGCCGCCTGGTGATCGAGAACCTGGCCGGGGTCGAACGGGCCCTCGCCGCCCAGACGCGCGACGCGGAGTAGCCGCGCCGCCGCATCCGCCCGCGTGCCCCTAACGAATTCGACGGAGATTCTGCTCCTGGAACCGGGTTAAACCGGTCCAGATCGCCAGATCAGCCAAAATCTCCGTCGAATTCGTTGGGGCGCGGAGCCGGGGCCGGGGACTAGGAGCGCGGGGCGCGGGGCAGGGGACTCAGGATCCGGACAGGACGAGGCTCTGTAGACTCGTCTCGTTATGGACTTTGACGCAATCTGGCTTGAACTCACCCAATTTTTCACGATCGACCTGTGGCTCAAGACCATAAACATCGTCGTCATCATCGTGGGCGCACTCGTGCTGCGCTGGGTGCTGCACTTCGTGATCGAACGGGTCGTGCAGCAGATCGTCTCCGGGGTCAAGAAGAACCAGAACGTACTGGACACGCAGGCCCTGAGCGTCTCCCCCCTGGCGGCGGTGCGCGTGGTGCAGCGCACCCGCACCCTCGGCTCCGTGCTCTCCAACATCCTCAACGTCACCCTGCTGATCGTGTCGATCCTGTTGATCGTCAACATCATCAACACGGACATCCTGGGGTCCTTCGCCCTGCTCACGGCCGCTCTCGGCGCCGGCCTGGGTTTCGGCGCGCAGAACATCGTCAAGGACATCCTGAACGGCCTGTTCATGGTCGTCGAGGACCAGATCGGCGTGGGCGACATCGTCGACGTGGGCTTCGCCTCCGGCGTCGTCGAGACCGTCGGCATCCGTGTCACCCAGGTGCGCGACGTCGACGGCACGCTCTGGTTCGTGCGCAACGGCGAGATCCTGCGGGTCGGCAACATGTCCCAGGGCTGGGCCCGCGTCATCATCGACCTCGCTATTCCCTACTCGTCCGACGTGGAAGCCGTTCAGAACGAGCTGCTCCGGGTGGCGAAGGCCCTGGCCTCCAGCCGCAAGTGGCGCCCCGTCATCCTCGAGAAGCCCGAAATCTGGGGACTCGAATCGATCTCCGCGGAGGCCCTCGTCGTGCGCCTCGTGGTGAAGACCCGGGTCGCGGCGAAGTGGGACTTCGCGCGCGACCTGCGCCTGCACCTGAAGAAGGCTCTCGACGGCCTGGGCATCGGCCTGACCCCGCTGAACAGCGTTGTCATGGCCGGCAAGGATGGCGCCATCAACGCCGGCACGACCCCCGCCTTCGAAGATGCACCCGACGCGGCCGTCGAAGCAGCCGCGTCGATGCCCGACATCGCCACCAGCCCCTTCACCGCCCCGGTGACGATGAGGAAGAACAAGGCGCCGCGGGCCCCGCGCCGGCCCAAGGCCGACACGGTGACACCCGAAAAGGCCGAACCCGAAGCGTCCAAGCCGGAAGCGCCCAAATCCGAAGCGTCCAGGCCGATAACGCCCAGGCCGGTAACGCCCAGGGCCGAATCGCCGAAAGCTGAAACGCCGAAGACCGAACCAGCCAGGAACACCGCACCCGACCCGGAGATCCGCGATGACGAATGACGCCACCCCAGTTTTCCCCGCCACCCCCGCCGGGGTCCACCTCCGCGGCGGTGAGGACGGCGCGGCCCTCGGCCCGTCGTTTTACGAGCAGGTCGGCGGGCGACCGTTCTTCGAGAAACTGGTCGCCGAGTTCTACCGCGGCGTCGCCACCGACCCGGTGCTGAAGCCGATGTACCCGGAGGCCGACCTCGGGCCGGCCGTCGAGCGGCTCACGATGTTCCTCGAGCAGTACTGGGGCGGTCCGGGCACGTACAGCGAGCAGCGCGGCCACCCGCGCCTGCGCCAGCGCCACCAGCCGTTCAAGGTCAACCCGGATGCCCGCGACCGCTGGCTCAGACACATGCGCGCCGCCGTCGACAGCTGCGAGCTGCCCCCGCTGCAGCGTGACACCCTGTGGGACTACCTCGAGCGCGCCGCGTTCGCCATGCTGAACACGTTCGACGAGTAACCCGCTGTCCTCCCGATAGCACCGCTGACGATGGAGTCACGATGAACCCGGTTCCCCGTCGCGCCGCCCCGACCGAAGCCGATGTCATCGTCGTGGGCTCCGGCCTCGCCGGGCTCGTCGCGACGTGTGAGCTGCTGGATGCCGGCAAACGTGTCTTCCTGGTCGACCAGGAGGGCGCCGCGTCCATCGGCGGCCAGGCCTGGTGGTCGTTCGGCGGGCTCTTCCTGGTCGACTCCCCCGAGCAGCGCCGCCTCGGCGTTCACGACTCCCCCGAGCTCGCCCGCCAGGACTGGTTCGCGAGCGCCGGCTTCGACCGGGCCGAGGACTACTGGCCGACCCTGTGGGCGGATGCCTACCTCGACTTCGCCAGCGGCGAGAAACGTGCCTGGCTGCACGATCTGGGCATCCGGTTCTTCCCGGTCGTCGGCTGGGCCGAGCGCGGCGGGTACACGGCCCTCGAACACGGCAACTCGGTGCCGCGGTTCCACATCGTCTGGGGCACCGGCCCGGCACTCCTGACGCCCTTCATCACGCCGGTGAGGCAGGGCGTTCAGGCCGGCCAGGTGAGCGCACTGCATCGGCACCGGGTCGACGAGCTCCTCATCGAGGACGGCGGCGTGGTGGGCGTCCGCGGAGTGCGCCTCGCCGACGACGGCGCGGAACGCGGCACAGCGAGTTCACGCGACCCGGTGGGTGACTTCGAACTGCGGGCCTCGGCCGTGATCGTCACCAGCGGAGGCATCGGCGGCAACCACGACCTCGTGCGCGCCCAGTGGCCGACGCGCCTGGGCACGGCGCCGAAGAAGCTTCTCTCCGGCGTCCCGGCGCACGTCGACGGACGGATGCTCGGCATCAGCGAGCGGGGCGGCGCGCGCCTGATCAACGGGGACCGGATGTGGCACTACACCGAGGGGATCACGAACTGGGACCCGGTCTGGGCCGCCCACGGCATCCGTATCCTCCCCGGTCCGTCCTCCCTCTGGCTCGACGCCACCGGCGCACGACTGCCCGGGCCGCTCTTCCCCGGGTTCGACACCCTCGGCTCGCTGGAGTACATCCTCAAGACCGGACACGAGCACAGCTGGTTCGTGCTCACCCAGAAGATCATCCAGAAGGAATTCGCCCTCTCCGGCAGTGAGCAGAACCCCGACCTGACCGGCCGGAACCTGCCGTTGCTAGCGAAGAGGCTTCTCCCGGGCGCGCCGGGGCCGGTGGAGGCGTTCAAGGAGAAGGGCGTCGACTTCGTCGTCGCCGACACCCTGCACGACCTGCTGACCGGCATATAGCAGCGTGCACCTGAGGTGCGCCTGGACTTCACCAACGTCGAGCGGGAGATCCGCGCCCGGGACCGGGAACTCGACAACGGTTTCTCAAAGGATGCCCAGATCAACGCGATCCGGCAGGCGCGGCACTATCGGGGCGACCGTCTCATCCGCGTCGCCAGCCCGCACAAACTGCTCGACCCGAAGAACGGGCCCCTGATCGCGGTGAAGCTGCACATCCTCACCCGGAAGAGCCTCGGCGGCATCGAAACCGACCTGTCCGCCCGGGCCCTGGGCGCGGACGGCCAGCCGATCCCCGGCCTGTACGCGGCCGGGGAGGCCAGCGGGTTCGGCGGCGGCGGCATGCACGGCTACCGCTCGCTCGAGGGCACCTTCCTCGGCGGGTGCCTGTTCACGGGCCGCACCGCGGGTAGCGCGGTCGCCGCGGCGCTCTAGACGCAGCCCCGGCGTCGCGGCGCACCCTGTGCACGCGGGCGCAGGCTGGAGCATGCGCCCGCGCCCCGAAGGTGCGCCGCGAGACGGATGCCGGCAGCCGGCATCCGGCGGCGCGGCTAGAGTCCGGCTGCGACCAGGGCCGCCGTGTCGCGGCCCATCCGGATGGCGCCGTCGACGTGCTGGTACCCCTTGCCGGCCAGGTCGCTGCAGGAGAACGAGATCGGTCCCACCGGCGTGCGCAGGTCGGCGCCGTACCGGGCCAGCCCGCCCAGGTCGAAGCTGGCCGCGTAGGCACCGCGGGTCCATTCCTCGGTGCCCCAGTCGCTCTCGTAGTACACGACCGGCGTGAGCGCCTTCTCGCCGAAGTAGTGCGAAAGCGAGGTGAGGATGCGCTGCTTGCGTTCCTCCGCCGTGAGGGTGAAGACCTCGTCGGCCGCTTCGTCGGAGACGAACCCGACGAACGTGCCACGGGTGTCGCCGAAGTTCGTGTTGTCGTAGGCCTCGTGCACGAGCTCGTACGGGCTGAAGGCCGTGCCGGACAGGCCGTCCTCGCGCCAGAACGGGGTCTCGTAGACCGCGTGCACCTTGATCACAAAACCCATCGACAGGTGCTGGTGCAGCTGGTGCTGGCGGCGCGGAAGCGGGGGTTCGAACGAGATCCGGTTGTAGAGCACCGGTGGGACGGCCACGATCACGCGGCGCGCGTGCACCTCGAGCTGGTCGGTGACGGCCACGACGCCGTCCGCGTTCCAGCGCAGGGCGCGCACGGCCTGGCCGAGGAACACGTCGTCGCCGAGGCGCTCGGCGAGCAGGATCGGCACCTGCTGCAGGCCCCCGACGACGCGCTCGTCCAGGATGAAGTCGGCGTCGACGAGGTTGCTGAAGCTGCCGGCACTGGCCGCCATCAGCAGCGCCTGCAGGGTGGAGAACGCGTGGGCCGGCTTGGTCAGCATGGCACCGGCGATGAACATGCCGATGTTGTCGCGGGCCTCCTGGTCGGTGGTCTCCTGCTCCAGCCAGGCGCTGAAGGAGATCTCGTCGAGTTCCTTCGCCTGCGGGTGCGTCCACGGCCGGTCGGGGTCGGTTTCGGCGACGAGCCCGTCCAGCTTCTCGATCAGGCGCACGATCTCCCGCTCGGTGTCGGGAGAGACTGGGAAGATCTCGCCCTCGAACCGGGTGCGCTCGCCCGCCGCGTTGACGTAGACGCTCTCGCCGTCGCGGTACCGCGCGAAGGTCTCGAGGCCGAGCTCCGCGATGGTGTCCTTGAGCGCGTCCTGGTCGGGCGAGACCCACTGGCCGCCGATCTCGAGCATGGCGCCCTCGATGTCGTCGGTCCAGAGCCGGCCGCCGACGCGGTCGCGCGCTTCGAGCACGGCCACGGTGTGGCCGGCCTTCTGCAGCGCGGTCGCGGCGGTCAGGCCGGATGCGCCGGCGCCGATGATGACGATGTCACGTTCGATGATGGTCATTGTTGTTTCCCCTGGATGCTGGTGGTTGCTGATGCCGCGGATGGTGGGAGTCGATGAACGGTCAGGAGACCGGGATGAGCGTGTACTTGGTGGACAGGTACTCGTGGATTCCCTCGAGCCCGCCTTCCCGGCCGAGACCGGACTGTTTGACGCCGCCGAACGGGGCCGCGGCGTTGGAAACCAACCCCGTGTTCAACCCCATCATTCCAGTGTCCAGCTGGGCGATCATCCGCTGCCCGCGGGCCAGGTCCTGGGTGAAGACGTAGCTGACCAGCCCGTATTCGGTCGAGTTGGCCAAACGCACGGCCTCGGCCTCGTCGGTGAAGGTGACGATGCCCACGACGGGGCCGAAGATCTCTTCGCTCAGGATGGCGCTGCCCGGCGTGACGCCGGTCAGCACGGTCGGCTCGTAGAAGGAGCCGGGGCCGGCCGGGCGCACCCCGCCGGTGAGCAGGGTGGCGCCGTGGGCCAGCGCGTCCTTGACGAGCGCGTCGGTGCCGGCGACGGCGGCCTCGTTGACGAGGGGGCCGATGGTGACGCCGGACTCGGTGCCGCGGCCCATCTTCAGCGCGGTGACCCGGTCGGCCACGCGGCGGGCGAACTCGCCCGCCACCGACTCGTGCACGATGAACCGGTTGGCCGCGGTGCAGGCCTGGCCGATGTTGCGGAACTTCGCCAGCATGGCGCCCTCGACGGCCTTGTCCAGGTCCGCGTCCTCGAACACGACGAACGGGGCGTTGCCGCCCAGTTCCATCGAGGTGCGCAGCACCCCCTGGGCGGCCTGCACGATCAGCTTGCGGCCGACGGCGGTGGACCCGGTGAAGCTGAGCTTGCGCAGCCGGGGGTCGGCGATGATCGGCGCGGCCACGGTCGACGAGTCCGAGGTCGTGATCACGTTGACGACGCCGGCCGGGACGCCCGCGTCCTCGAGCAGTTGCACGAAGAACAGGGTGGTCAGCGGGGTCAGCTCGGCCGGCTTCACGACGACCGTGCAGCCGGCGGCGAGCGCCGGGGCGATCTTGCGGGTGGCCATGGCGAGCGGGAAGTTCCACGGCGTGATCAGCAGGCACGGGCCCACCGGCCGCTGGGACACGACCATGGAGCCGGTGCCCTCGGGGTTCAGCCCGTAGCGGCCGCTGATGCGCACGGCCTCCTCGCTGAACCAGCGCAGGAACTCCCCGCCGTAGGTGACTTCGCCGTTGGCCTCGGCGAGCGGCTTGCCCATCTCCATCGTCATCAGCAGGGCGAAGTCGTCGCGGCGCTCCTGCAGCAGGTCGAAGGCGCGGCGCAGGATCTCGGCCCGCACCCGCGGCGCGGTGGCCGCCCACGAGTCGGCCGCGGCGACGGCCGCGTCGAGGGCACGGATGCCGTCGGCGGCATCCGCGTTGGCGATCTGTTTGAGCACAACGCCCGTCGCCGGGTCGGTGACGTCGATCGGCTCGCCGCCGCCCTGCTGCCAGGCGCCGTCGATGTAGAGGCCGGCCGGGACGCGGGCGAGCAGTTCGGTTTCACGGGTGGACACGATGATTCTCTTTCCGATGCGATGCGGGTAATGCAGGAGGGGGGACGGTGCCGGACTGGGATCAGGGGTAGAGGCCGCGCAGCAGGTGCGCTTCCGCGACCCGTTCGACGGCGAGCACGGTGGCGGCGGCGCGCAGGGACAGGTCGCGGGCGGCGGCGTAGTCGACGACCTGGTGCCAGGCGGCGAGCATCCGTTCGGCCAGTTTGTGCTCGACCTCCGCGGCGTTCCACCAGTAGGCCTGGTTGCCCTGCACCCATTCGAAGTAGGAGACGATGACGCCGCCGGCGTTGGCGAGGATATCGGGCACAACGAGCTGCCCGTTGGCGGCGAAGATGGCGTCGGCCGCGGGCGAGGTGGGGCCGTTGGCACCCTCGACGATGACCCGCGCGGTGACGCGCGCCGCGTTGCCCTCGTGCAGCACGCCTTCGACGGCGGCCGGCACGAGCAGGTCGACGGGCAGTTCGAGCAGGGCGTCCCCGTCGATCGGTTCGGCCCCGGCGAAGCCGACGACCCTGCCGGTCGTGGCGACGTGCGCGCTGAGCCGTTCGAAGTCGAGGCCGGCGGCGTTGTACACGGCGCCGTACTGGTCGCTCACGGCCACCACGCGCACGCCGGCGTCGGTGAGGAAGACGGCGGCGTCGTGACCGACCTTGCCGAAGCCCTGCACCGCCGCGGTCGCCCCTTCGGGACGGATGCCGCGGTGCTTCAACGCCGCGATGGCCATGTGGGTAACGCCGCGCGAGGTGGCGCTGGCGCGGCCGTGGGAGCCGCCCAGGCTGATCGGCTTGCCGGTCACGATCCCGGGGACGGTGTAGCCGACGTTGACGGAGTAGGTGTCCATGATCCAGGCCATGGTGCGCTCGTCGGTGCCCATGTCGGGTGCCGGGATGTCCTTCTCCGGGCCGATGATGGGCAGGATCTCGCTGGTGTAGCGGCGGGTGACGCGTTCCAGTTCGGGCTGGGAGAACAGGCGGGGGTCGATGGTGACTCCGCCCTTGGCACCGCCGTACGGCACGTCCAGCAGGGCGCATTTCCAGGTCATCCACATGGCGAGGGCACGCACCTCGTCGAGGGTGACGTTCGGGCTGTAGCGCAGGCCGCCCTTCGCGGGGCCGCGGGACAGGTTGTGCTGCACCCGGTAGCCGGTGAAGAGGCGGGTGGTTCCGTCGTCGCGGCGGAGCGGCACGGCGACCGTCATCTCGCGCCGCGGGGTGGCGAGCAGGGAGTGCAGGCCGTCGCTGTAGCCGAGCACGCCGATGGCGGCGCGGAGCTGGGAGCGTGCGTCGTCGAGCGGGGTGGCCAGGGGGGTCGCCTGCGGGGTCGCCTGCGGCAGCGCCAGGGGCGCCGGCGCGGCCTCGAGCAGGCTCATGCGGCGGCCAGGGCGCTCGCGAGAACCTGCAGGCCCTCGACCAGGAGGGCGTCGGGGATGCTCAGCGGCGGCAGGAAGCGGATCACGTTGCCGTAGGTGCCGCAGGTGAGCAGGATGACTCCCTGCGCGTGGGCGGCGGACACGATGCGGCCGGTGAGGGCGGCATCCGGGTCGCCGGTGACCGGGTCGACGAGTTCGATCGCGATCATGGCACCGCGACCGCGTACGTCGCCGACGCGCTTGTCGACGGCCCGCAGTGCGTTCAGTCGACCGGTCATGATGACGCCGATGTCCCGCGCCCGCCGGGCCAGGTCGTCTTTCTCGTAGCTTTCCATGGTCGCGAGGGCCGCGGCGCAGGCGAGCGGGTTGCCGCCGTAGGTGCCGCCGATGCCGCCGACCTGGGGGGCGTCCATGATCTCGGCCCGGCCGGTGACGGCGGAGAGGGGCAGGCCGCCGGCGATGCCCTTGGCCATCACCATGATGTCCGGCACGATGCCTTCGTGCTCGCTCGCGAACATGTCGCCGGTGCGGGCGAAGCCGGTCTGCACCTCGTCGGCAATGAAGACGACCCCGTTGGCGCGGCACCACGCGACCAGGGTGGGCAGGAAGCCCGGGGCGGGAACGATGAAGCCGCCCTCGCCCTGGATCGGCTCGATGATCAGGGCCGCGAGGTTGTCCGCCCCGATCTGCTTCTCGATCTGGGAGATGGCGCGGGTGGCCGCGGCAACGCCGTCCAGGCCGCCGTCACGGTAGGGGTAGGACATCGGCGCGCGGTAGATCTCCGCGGCGAAGGGGCCGAAACCGTTCTTGTAGGGCTGGTTCTTGGCCGTCAGGCCCATGGTGAGCGTGGTGCGGCCGTGGTACGCGTGGTCGAAGGCGACGACGGCCTGCTTGCCGGTGTAGTGCCGGGCGATCTTGACCGCGTTCTCCACGGCCTCGGCGCCGGAGTTGAACAGCGCGCTGCGCTTGGGGTGGTCGCCGGGGGTGAGCCGGTTGAGCGTTTCGGCCACGGCGATGTAGGAGTCGTAGGGCGCGACGGTGAAGCAGGTGTGCGTGAACTGGGCGAGCTGGGCGGCGACGGCCGCGACCACCTCGGGGGCACTGTTGCCGATCCCGGTCACGGCGATGCCGCTGCCGAGGTCGATCAGGGAGTTGCCGTCCACGTCGACCAGCACGCCGCCGCCGGCGGCCACGATGTACACGGGCAGGGTGACGCCCACGCCGGCCGAGACGGCCTGCGCCTTGCGGGCGCTGAGTTCCTGCGACTTCGGACCGGGGATCGCCGTGACGAGGCGTCGCTCCTGCGGGAGGGAGGGTCCGCCGACGGGGGTTTCTTGGGCAAGGGATTCGACAATGGTCATGGCTGCTCCAGTTCTGGGACCGAGATGCATCGGCGCGCTGCCGGCGACGATGCCAATTGCCACACTCTATGGCGGCTCGCGGTGCGCCGGCACCCGCCATTCTGTACATTCCCATGGGAGTAATCCGCCATCTTGTACACTTGGTCCATGTCCCCGATCGCGGCCCCGCCGCTGCTGCCGCCCCTGCGCCGCCTGCTCGACCAGCCGGGTCTGCGGCTGCGCCTGCTCACACCCGAGGCATCGTTGCCGGCCCAGGCGCTGGAGCAGTCCGTGGAATGGGTGCACAGCTCCGACCTGGCCGACCCGACGCCGTTCCTCTCCGCCGGCCAGGTGCTGCTCACCACGGGCACTCAGTTCGCCGCCGAGGGCACGACGGATGCCTTCTACGCCGAGTACGTGTCGCGGCTCCGCGCCCGCGGCATCGCCGCCCTCGGCTTCGGCACCGAGGTCGTGCGCGACGGCACGCCCGATCCGCTGGTCGCCGCCTGCCTCGCCCACGGCCTGCCCCTGGTCGAGGTGCCCTACGGCACGCCCTTCATCGCGGTCGCCCGCGCGGCCGGCGACCTCGTCGCGGAGCTGCGCTACGCCCGGCACACCTGGGCGCTCGGAGCCCAGCGTGCGATCTCGCTCGCCGCCCTCCGGCCGGACGGCCTCAGCGCCACGCTCAGCGAACTGTCCCGGCAGCTGAACCACTGGGTGGCGCTGTTCGACGCGAGCGGCGCCCTCGACCGGGTCTTCCCGCGGGACACGTTCGCGGCCTCGGGCGGCGCGAACTCCCGGGGCTCCCTGGCCCGGGTGCAGCAGGAGGCCGCCCGGCTGCTGCACCGCGGGCAGCGGGCCAGCACCACCCTCGACGAGGGCGGCGAGACCCTGACCCTGCAGACGCTGGGCCGGCGGGACCAGCTCCGCGGTGTGCTGGCCCTCGGCGGTGCCACCGAACTCGACCAGGCAAGCCAGGAGGTGGTGACCAGCGTCATCGCGATGGCCGGGCTCGCGCTCGAGCAGAACAGTGCCCTGGACCGTGCCCGCGGCCACCTGCGCTCGGGCCTGCTGCACGCGCTCCTCGGCGGGGACGTGGAGCTCGCCCAGACCATCTCCCGCGAGATGTGGGGGCCGCTCCCCCACGAGCCGGTGCGGATCGCCATCGTCGAGCCCCTGCCCGAACGCCTGGACGCCCTGACCGAGTTCCTCGAGCTGCGCGTGGAGGAACGACCCGGGCAGCTCTTCTTCGCCCGCGAGGGCAGGTCGGTCATGCTCTGCGTCGACCAGACCGGCGGTCCGCTCCTCGACGAGCTGGTGAGCTTCGGGCTGCACGTCGGGGTGTCCGACCACGGCGGCTACCCGTCACTGCAGCATCTGGTCGCCCAGGCCCGGCAATCGCTCGAGCGATCCAACGAGGGCGCCCCCGGAATCGTCGAGTTCGAGGTCATCTCCCGGCAGGGAGTGCTGGCGTTCCTGGCCCGCACGGATGCCTCCGAAGTCGGCCGCGCCACCCTCCGGCCGCTCTCCGACCACGATGCCGCGCACGGCACGGCGCTGCTGGGGACCCTCCGGGCATGGCTCGAGCAGAACGGCCAGTTCGGCCCGGCCGCGGCCGAACTGGGGGTGCACCGCCACACCGTGCGTGGCCGGATCGACCAGGCCGAGGCTCTGCTCGGCCGGGACCTCGGCACGTTCCACGCGCGGGCCGACCTCTGGGCGGCCCTGCTGGCCGCCGGGGACGCCCCACTCGGGTAGGCGGACTCGGGTAGGCGGACTCGGTGAGGCGGATCAGGCCTGGAGCGACCAGGACTTGCGGCGCACCAGGATGTGGCCGCGGCTCGTGCTCATCCGGGTCCACAGGCCCGTCTCGTACAGGCGCACGGGTTCGTCCTTCGCCAGGAAGCCGAGGCTGACGGCGGCGAAGGCGGCGCCGGACGGCACGATCTCCAGGCCGGGGATCGGGCGGCTCCAGACCTCGGACCGCACCCGCTGCACGATCTGCGCGCCGGTCCCGGACGGGATGACCGCGGCGACTTCTTCGATGCCGGTCTTCGCGGCACCCTCGAGCAGCGCGGCATCCGTCTGGCCCAGCAGGGTCCAGCCGCCCGTGGGCGGCGAGATCCCGGCCCACGTCACCGTGGTCACCTCGAGCGGCACCGTCACGGTCACCGCAGCCTCCGGCTCCGACACCGCCGCGGTCAGCCGGGCGAGCCGGTCGAGGAGGGAGCGCACGGGCACCACCGCGTCGAGGTCGACCGGGGCGGTGAGCGCGAACGTGCGCAGGCCCAGCACGGTCGGGCTGGAGTCCAGCAGGCCGCGGGGATAGAGGATGGCGGTGTAGACGGCGAGCACGCCCGCAGCCTGGATCAGGCGCACGGAACCGTCCTCCACCCGGCCGGCACGGGAGAGGTACACCTGAAGATCGCGAAGGGACAGGGAGTCTGGGAGAGAAAATGACTTGCTCATCTACTCCTAAACTACCAAGTACGCGCGGGGCCGTCCGGACCCTGCGTCGCCCGCCTGAGGAGGCCGCATGGATATCCAAATGGAAGGTCTCCTGACCGCTCTCGACCTCACGGACACGGGAGCCCGCACCAGCGAAGACATCTTCACCGGCCCGTCGCAGTGGATGCCGCTCGGCCGCGTCTTCGGCGGACAGGTGCTCGCCCAGTCCCTCGTCGCCGCGATGAGGACCGTGCCGGACGACCGGCACGTGCACTCCATGCACGGCTACTTCCTGCGCCCCGGCGACGTGGGCCAGCCGATCACCTTTTCTGTGGACCGCATCCACGACGGCCGTTCCTTCTCCACCCGCCGCACACAGGCCTACCAGGACGGGCACCCGATCCTGTCGATGATCGCGTCCTTCCAGGACGTGGACGAGGGGCTCGAACACCACATCGAGATGCCCTCCGACCTCCCCGCTCCGGAATCCCTCCCGACCGCCGCGGAATCGCTCGCGCAGGTCGACCACTCGATCGCCCGGTACTGGGCCAGTGAGCGCCCCTTCGACATGCGGCACGTTCCCTCGCCGATCTACCTCACGGTGAACGGCGAGCACACGTCCCGCCAGGCCGTGTGGATGAAGACCCTCGGGCCGCTCCCCGACGACCCCGACCTGCACCGGGCGGCGCTGGCCTACGCGAGCGACTACTCGATCATGGAGCCCATCATGCGGCGGCACGGCATCGCCTGGGCCACGCCGGGGCTCAAGGTCGCCAGCCTCGACCACGCGATGTGGTTCCACCGCTTCGGCCGGGCCGACGAGTGGATGCTGTACGTGCAGGATTCCCCGACCGCCCAGGGCGGACGCGGGCTCTCCACCGGCAGCATCTTCAGCCGGTCCGGCCTGCTCCTGGCGACGGTCGCCCAGGAGGGCATGCTGCGCGTGCCCACCAACGCGGAGTAGACCGATATGACGAAGCCCACCGACATCTCCCGCCGCAGCGCGATCCTGCTCGGCACCGCCGGAACAGCGGTGGCCCTGGTCGGCTGCAGCACCGGCTCCCCCGATTCGGGCGGGGCGGGCTCCGGCGGGCCGGTCGAGGTCGCCAAGCTGGCCGACATTCCCGTGGGCGGCTCGATCGTGGCCGAACTGAACGGCAAGCCGATCATGCTCAGCCAGCCGACCGAGGGCACCGTGGTCGGGTTCAGCGCCATCTGCACCCACCAGGGCTGCGTCGTCAAACCCCTGGACAAGAAATTCGACTGCCCCTGCCACGGGTCCAAATTCGACGCGGCCACCGGCGAGGTCCTCGCCGGACCGGCGACGACCGCGCTTGCATCCGTGAAGGTCACCGTCACCGACGACACCGTCTCCGCGGGCTGATTGCCTCTGCCGGCTGAACCACCCCGTCGGCGAAGCCCGGGCCTCAGGCCTCCGGCAGGGACGCGCGCCGGGTGAACCTGATCGGCTCGTCCACGTAGGGCGCCCAGGCGGCTCGTTCGACCTCGTTGATCTTGCGCGGGCGCTCGGTCACGGCATCGACGAGCACGATCGTGGTGCTCGCCTGGGCGTACAGCTTCGCCGGCTCGACGCCGACCGGGCTCCAGACCTCGTAGCAGACCTCGAGGCTGGCGCCGCCGAGCTTGCCCAGCCACAGACGGATGTCCACGGGCTGTCTCAGGTACGGGATCGGCGCGAGGTACTCGGCTTCCAGTCGCGCGATGAGAGTCAGCGTCGCCGCCCCCGGCCGCCCGTCCAGCACCGCGGTGCCGCCTTCGGCCCCGGGGCCGGTGCCGTCCTCGTCCGGCCAGAACGCCTGGATCCGCGCATCCTCCAGGAGGCGCAGCATCTCGGCGTTGTTGACGTGGCCGTACGCGTCAAGGTCTGACCAGCGCAGCCGGACGGGAACGTGCAGCTTCATCCGGGGTCCTAGTCGCGCGTGAGCTTGCGGTACGCGGAACGGTGCGGCTTGGCGGCATCCGGGCCGAGCCGAGCGATCTTGTTCTGTTCGTACGATTCGAAGTTGCCCTCGAACCAGTACCAGTTGGCCGGGTCTTCGTCGGTGCCCTCATACGAGAGGATGTGGGTCGCGATCCGGTCGAGGAACCACCGGTCGTGAGTGATCACCACGGCGCAGCCGGGGAATTCGAGCAGCGCGTTCTCGAGCGAGCCGAGCGTTTCGACGTCCAGGTCGTTAGTGGGCTCGTCGAGCAGCAGCAGGTTGCCGCCCTGCTTGAGGGTGAGCGCCAGGTTCAGGCGGTTGCGCTCTCCACCGGAGAGCACGCCGGCCTTCTTCTGCTGGTCCGGACCCTTGAACCCGAACGTGGAGACGTAGGCGCGGGACGGGATCTCGGTCTTGCCGACCTGGATGTAGTCCTGGCCGTCGGAGACGACCTCCCACAGCGACTTGTTCGGGTCGATGCCGCTTCGGCTCTGGTCGACGTAGGAGATGTCGACGGTCTCGCCGATCTTCAGTTCGCCCTGGTCGAGGGGTTCAAGGCCGACGATGGTCTTGAACAGGGTGGTCTTTCCCACGCCGTTCGGGCCGATGATGCCGACGATGCCGTTGCGCGGGAGGGTGAAGGAGAGGTCCTCGATCAGGACCCGGTCCCCGAAGCCCTTCTTGACCTTCTTGGCGTCGATGACCTGGGCGCCAAGGCGCGGTCCGACGGGAATCTGGATCTCTTC
Organism: Cryobacterium sp. TmT2-59; assembly: GCF_004403545.1. NCBI lineage: Bacteria > Bacillati > Actinomycetota > Actinomycetes > Micrococcales > Microbacteriaceae > Cryobacterium > Cryobacterium sp. TmT2-59. The sequence continues at coordinate 87,670 of NZ_SOGM01000044.1, forward strand.
GAAGTCGAGCTTGCGGGTGCTCTCGGCAGCCGCCGCCATCTCTTCGTAACGGGCGAGGCGCGCCTTGGACTTCGCCTGACGGCCCTTCGCGTTCGAGCGCACCCACTCGAGCTCGTCCGCGAGGCGCTTGGCCATCTTCGCGTCCTTCTTGCCCGCGATCAGCAGTCGTTCCTGCTTCTTCTCGAGGTAGGTCGAGTAGTTGCCCTCGTAGGGGTACAGGTGGCCGCGGTCCACTTCGGCGATCCACTCGGCCACGTGGTCGAGGAAGTACCGGTCGTGGGTGACGGCGAGGACTGCGCCGGGGTACTGGGCGAGGTGCTGCTCCAGCCAGAGCACGCTCTCGGCGTCGAGGTGGTTAGTGGGCTCGTCGAGGAGGAGCAGGTCGGGCTTCTGCAGCAGCAGCTTGGTCAGCGCCACGCGGCGCTTCTCACCACCGGAGAGGTCCGCGACGGCGTAGTCTCCCGGCGGGGTGCGGAGGGCGTCCATCGCCTGCTCGAGCTGGGAGTCGAGGTCCCACGCGTCGGCCGCGTCGATGGCTTCCTGCAGGGTGCCCATCTCCGCCAGCAGGGCGTCGAAGTCCGCGTCGGGTTCGGCGAGGGCGAGGCTGATTTCGTTGAACCGGTCGACCTTGGCCTTGATCGGGCCGACGCCTTCCTGCACGTTCTCGAGGACGGTCTTGGTCTCGTCGAGTTCGGGCTCCTGCATCAGGATGCCGACCGTGTAGCCGGGTGAGAGCTTCGCCTCGCCGTTGCTGGGGGTGTCCAGTCCGGCCATGATCTTGAGGATCGTGGACTTTCCCGCGCCGTTCGGCCCCACGATTCCGATTTTGGCGCCGGGGAAGAATGACATGGTGACGTCGTCGAGGATGAGCTTGTCGCCCACCGCCTTGCGAGCGCGGACCATCGTGTAGATAAATTCAGCCATAGTGCTTACCAGTCTATTTGGCGCGTGACCCCGACCAGACACGTTCCCGAACCCAGCACCGGCAGGACGGCGCCGTGATAGCCGCCGGTGGCCGGACCGTTCTGTCCGATCAGGCACTCTTCGCCCATGCGCACGGCGAACTGGATCGAGTCCGCGGCGAGCTCGGCGCTGGTGTCGTCGAAGGTGACGGACATCTGGGCCTTGTCGAAGCCGCCCCGGGCGAGCGCGTCGATGAACGCGCGCCCGCCGGCGCCGGAATCGGCGGCCACGACCGCGGCTGCGACGGCGTCGAAATAGTCGAGGTTGGCCGCGGCGTCGAGCTCTGGCCGCAGCACGGGGCCGGCCACCGGCGCCGCACTTGGGGACGGGGTGGCGTTCTCCGACGGGCTCGCCGAGGGCGCCGATGTCCGAGCCGGAGTCGGTCCCGGCGACGTGGCGGAGCACCCGACGAGGCCGAGACCCGCGATCACGCTGAGCACCGTAATCAGCCCGACCTGGCCCGTCCGGTGTCGGATCCGGGTGCCGGTGCCGGTGGGGGTGCCGGTTCGATGGAGCCTGGTTCCCATCCTCTGTGAAGCCGGCACGCTGCATCCTCCCGAGACCGCGGCGCGGTCAGCCCTCCGAGTCTGCCAGATGCCAGCCGGCCAAGCTGCGAGTCGGCCCAGCCTCGAGCCGGACCGAGAAGCGCGTCGCCCGGCTACGTCTCCAGGCTCACCAGGGTGGCGCTGCCGGCCGGCAGGAACCCGTCGGAATCCTGATCCGGCCGGCTCAGCGGGCCCGGCTGGCTCAACTCGACGGGCTCCTCCGACTGGACCTCAGCCGAACCTGCGGAATCTGCGGTCTCGGCCGACGGATCGAGCTGACGTTCCGGGGACGCCACCGTGCGCCGGGCGATCGTGGTGCACCAGGCGAGGTCGTGCCCGACGGAATCGGCCTCCACCTCCACCGAGGTGCCGTTGCGGTCGGCGTTCTCCCAGGCCCGGATGCGCAGACGCCCGATCACGACGACGTGCTGCCCTTTCTGCACCGAATCCACCACGTTGTGGGCGAGTTGGCGAAACGCCGAGACCGAATACCAGTTGGTGTCGGCATCCACCCAGGCCTGCTTGGTGCGGTCGAATCGGCGCTGGCCGGACGCCAGCCGGAAAGAGGTGATGGCCAGCCCTGAACTGGTCACGAGGTGGCGCGGCGAGGTCGCCACGATTCCGGTCACGGTGATGGTGTCGCTCATGATCTTCTCCCTGCACGCGGTCGTGCGCCGGGCGGATGACCCGGTGCATGCGAGCTGGGACGACGGCTCGTGCCTGTCTCCGCCGCCCCAGCTCGCACAGTCCGAGTGTGCGATGGCGGGCGCACCACTGGTCGGCCGGCCGCGCTTGTGTGGAGAACGCACGGTGCGTGGAATTGGGGAGGGACGACACCCGAATCCAGGTCTCGTACGGCCGGGCGCGGTCGCGTCAACTCTGTGGGATGGCGCGCACCCTGTTGTTGCGTGCCTCGTGGGTGAGTTCCACGAGGCCCAGAGCCTCGAGCAGGGGCGGGAGGTACATGCCGAATCTGCCCCGATACCCTTTGCGCAGGCCGTACCAGCCCCCGACCGGGTTGCTCTCGGCTCGCCCCCATGCCTCGACCGTGCCCTCGGCGGCCGGCTTCGTTTCGTCAGCGGCCCCGAGCGCGACCCAGTCTCCGCGTTCACGCAACCAGGCGGTCAGATCGACGATCGCGCTCACGCGGTACTTCAGCGTCGTCGCCCCCACCTGGCACACGACGGCCGGTGGGTCACCCTGCTCGTCCCGGTACATCGTGTACCGCGACGTACCGGGGGCGGTCCCCAACTGCCACGGGTCGTCCTCGGTTCCACTTCCAGTCACCCTGGCTCATTCATACTCCACAACCCCGCGATGGGTCAGGTTCGCGTTCCCAGAACCGTGAACCGAAGTCCGTGTGCGGATGAATCAATCCCTCCACATTCCACTGTTGATCAGGTTATCCACAGGGCACGGCACGGCGGGCGGATGCCGCGGGCAATGTCAGTGGGTACCCGTAACGTGATCCTCATGAAGCCCTCGTTCATCGAACAGCAGGAGACACGCGGTGAGTACTTCGACGCCATCCGCGAGGCGCACGGCAAGCTGGCCCAGGACGCCGCCGCACTGGCAGACCTCATCGACGAGGCCCACCGATTCGCGACGGGGACCGCGGATACCGGGCCGCGGGTGCCCGGGTC